>JANLFO010000008.1 GCA_024653205.1 Clostridia bacterium
AGCACCCGGTACCGCCAGTCAACTCAAGTTAACTCGAAAGTGGGGATACGTCAGGGCCGGGGCCTGTTGATGGGCGTGCCTGGGAGGAATTATAATTTGAGGGAGGCTTTTTCGTGAAAGGGGTGGGCGGAATGTCGGGGGGCCTAGTGCTGGTTACCGGCGGGGCCAGGAGCGGCAAGAGCCGGTTTGCCGAGAATCTGGCGGCGGCCAGCGGCAGGCAGGTGGTTTACGTGGCCACCGCCGTAGCGGGGGACGAAGAGATGCGGCTGAGGATCGAACAGCACCGTCGGCGCCGCCCGCCAGAGTGGAAGACGGTAGAAGAGCCCAGGCACCTGGCGCGGGTGATGGTCCAATACGATGCGCCGGACCGCGTCCTGTTGGTGGACTGTATGGCGGTCTACCTCAGCAACCTGCTGCTGGACCGTCTCCCGCGGTACAGCGACCTCGACGAAGATGCTTTTCCCCTGCCCGGCCGCAAAGGGCTGGCCGAGGCGATAGAGGCGGAGATCGGGGAACTGGTGCGCGCGGTCTCGGAAGCAAAGTCCCGAATAATAGCGGTGACCAACGAGGTGGGGTGGGGGCTGGAGCCTGCCTACCCCTTGGGCAGGGCCTACCGCGAATGGCTGGGCTGGACCAACCGCCGTCTGGCCGAAGTTGCCCGGGCGGTGTACCTGGTAGTGTGCGGCCTGCCGGTGGAGCTGAAAGGCCGATCCGTCGAGGCGCGGTGGGAAGATGGCAGTCCATGAGCCTTTGAGAGGCGTATCAGCGCCTGGAGGGCGGAATAGATGGCCAGATACGTAATGCTGCAGGGCACCGGGTCTCACGTGGGCAAGAGTATCCTGGCGGCCGCCCTGTGCCGCATATTCTATCGTTGCGGTTACCGCGTGGCGCCTTTCAAGGCCCAGAACATGGCCCTGAACTCCTACGTCACCGCCCGGGGCGAGGAAATGGCCCGGGCTCAGGTGGTACAGTCCTGGGCCGCGGGTATCGAGCCGGAAGTGGACATGAACCCGGTACTGCTTAAGCCCACCGGGGATTCCCGGTCCCAGGTGGTAGTCCGGGGGAGACCGATAGGCAACGTGGGGGCCTGCGATTACCACCGCGATTTCAATCTTCGGCTATTAGACGAGGTAGAGCGGGCTCTGCGGCGTCTTTCCCAACGTTACGAGATTATAGTCATGGAGGGCGCCGGCAGCCCGGCCGAGGTCAACCTGAAAGAGCAGGAAATCGCCAACATGCGGGTGGCCAAGCTGGTGGGAGCACCGGTGTTGCTGGTGGCGGACATCGACCGGGGAGGTGCCCTGGCGGCCATCGTGGGCACGCTGGAGTTGCTGGACCCAGACGAGCGCGACCTGGTGGCCGGCCTGATCATCAATAAGTTCCGGGGCGATCTCGAACTCCTCCGACCCGCGCTGGAGTTCCTGGAGCGGCGAACCGGAAAGCCGGTGCTGGGAGTGATTCCCTATCTGGCCGACCTGGGGCTGCCGGAAGAGGACTCCGTTGCCCTGGAAGAATACCGCGACACAATTCCGGGCGGGCGGGAACTATCGGTAGCGGTGGTGCAACTTCCCCGTATATCCAACTTCACCGACTTTGACGCCCTTGCCCGTCAGCCCGGAGTGCGGTTGGCCTACGTGATCGGCCCCCAGTACCTCGGCGAACCGGATCTGGTGATCCTCCCCGGCAGCAAGAACACCATTGCCGACCTGGAATACTTGCGTCAGACAGGGATGGCGGAACAGATCGTCACCTTGGCCAGAAGAGGCGTTCCGGTGGTCGGCATCTGCGGCGGCTATCAGATGCTGGGGCGAGAGGTTAGAGATCCGGAGGGAGTGGAAGGAGCCGCCGAAAGGGCAGAAGGACTGGGCTTGCTGGATGTAGTCACCGTAATCCGACCCGAGAAGGCTACGTACCGTAGCCGGGGAGTCGTGTGCGGTCCCGGGCCTTTGCTCGGCGGGTGCCGGGGCATGCGGATCACGGGCTACGAAATCCACATGGGCGAGACCCGACGTCTCAAAACCGCCTCGCCGGCGCTGGTGATCACGCAACGGGGTGAACAAGAAGTCTTCCGGCCCGACGGGGCGGTTAGTCCCTACGGCTTGGTCTTCGGCACCTACCTCCACGGCCTCTTCGACAACGATGCCTTCCGGCACCACCTCCTGGAGGCGTTGCGGCGGCGAAAGGGCTTGCCCTCTGACGCCGGAGATTACTGCTACCAGGTAGAATTGGAGAGGAGTTTCGATCGCTTGGCTGCCGAAGTAGCCGCACACCTGGACCTGGCCAGGCTATCGGCGATCATGAACCTGCCTCGGCCCCTGATCGCCCCGGAAGTGGGAGGGTAAGGGTTGCGAGTGCCGCGGGTAGCCGTAGCCGGAGTAAAGAGCGGCGTGGGCAAGACCACTATTGCTGCCGGGATCATGGCTGCCTTTGCGGGCCGCGGGCTCAGAGTGCAGGGGTTCAAGGTGGGGCCCGACTACATCGACCCCACCTATCACGCGGCGGCTACCGGCCGGGTTTCCCGAAATCTCGATCCCGTGCTGGTCTCGCCGGAAGCGGTAAAGGAGAGTTTTCTTCGTGCGGCCCGGACGGCAGACCTGGCGGTCATAGAGGGAGTAATGGGCCTCTTCGACGGCCAGGTCGGTTCGGGTCACGGCAGCACGGCCGAAGTCTGCCGGCAACTCGATACTCCGGTGATACTGGTAGTAGATGCCTCTTCGCTGGGTCAGAGCGTAGCCCCCCTGATATGGGGCTACAGCCGGTTTGATCCCCGGGTGAGGGTCGCCGGAGTGATCCTCAACTGGGTGGCCGGCCCACGGCATGCCAGCCTGCTCAGGCAAGCGGTAGAGGGCGGAACCGGTATACCGGTAGTAGGCGTCGTGCCCCGCGAGGAGGCTATGAGCCTGCCTTCACGTCACCTGGGCCTGGTGCCGGCGGTGGAACGTGAAGACCTGGCCCGGGCCACCCGTCGCCTGGGGGAGATAGCCTCCCGCTACCTGGACCTGAATCGGATACTGGATCTGGCCCGTGGAGCTCCCGATCTTGAACCCCCGCCCGCCTCCGTCTTCCCGCTGGCGCCACCCAGGCAGCGGTGGCCGATTGCCGTGGCCCGCGACGCTGCCTTCCACTTTTACTACCAGGACAGTTTGGAGTATCTGGAGGCCCTGGGAGCCGAACTGGTGCCCTTCAGCCCGCTTGAGGACCGGTGCCTGCCCGGAGGAGCGGCCGGGGTGTACCTGGGTGGCGGGTTTCCGGAGGTTTTCTTGGAGTCGCTTTCAGCCAACCGTGCCCTCCAGGCCGAGCTGCGAAGGCGGGCGGCGGAAGGCATGCCCATCTACGCGGAATGCGGCGGTCTCATGTACCTCTGCCGGGAGGTGCGCGACGGGGAGGGCAGGGCCTGGCCGTTGGTGGGGTTGCTACCGGCCGACTGTTACCTGGAAAGGCGGCTGGTGAGCATGGGTTACCGGCAGGCCACCGTTCTGCGCCGCAACCTGCTTTTCGACGCCGGCCGGCGGGTTACGGGGCACGAGTTTCACTATTCGCGTTTGGAGGTAACTACTCCGGACTTTCCCTGGGCCTACGAGGTGGAGGAAGGCCAAAGTGGGTCCCGCGTAGAGGGATACGCGCGGGGGAACTTGCTGGCCTCCTACCTGCATCTCAATTTCTTGGGCTGCCCGGAGGGAGCGGCAAGGTTCCTGGAGGCGGCCCGGGGCTATGCCCGAGGCCTTCCGCCGGCGAAGCCTCCGGGCTGAGATCAGAGCCGGTGCCGGCCGCCCGGGGCGGGTCTCCCGGCCTCGGCCACCCCCTGCCTCCCGGGGGCAGGGGACAGGCACCAACCGGTGATGCTGCCAATATCCTGTTAGTGATTTCGACTGCCGGGGGGAAGGGCGTGCTTTCCGGCGAGGCGGGCTTCGTAGGCTATGTCACCAACACGGTGTTTCCCGATCCTTTGGGCGAAGCCGAGGAGGCCGTTCTGGTGGAAAGCCTTCTCCGCGGGGACCGGGAAGCCCGCAACGTGCTCATCGAGAGAAACCTCAGGCTGGTTGCCCATATAGTGAAGAAATTCGAGGGCACCGGAGAAGACCCCGACGATCTTATCTCCATCGGCACCATCGGTTTGATCAAGGCGGTCAATACCTTCGATCCTTCCAAGGGTACCAAGCTGGCTACCTATGCCGCCAAGTGCATTGAAAATGACAGGCTGCGGTCTAAACCTGGCGGGATTTTATGGTAATTCCAGGCCGCCTACGCCCCGGCTCCGGCTGGGAACGGTAGATTGTCGGGCCACTTGCGCCCCGTCCTTTCATTTGCGATAATAGTTAAGGCGTTAACGATTAGTTGGGAGGCGGGATCATGTTCGCCGTTACCGGCGCCACCGGACACCTGGGCAACAACCTGGTCCGGATTCTGGTTTCCCGGGGCTATGCGGTCAGGGCCCTGGTTCTCCCCGGCGACAGCCTGCGGCCGCTGGAGGGCCTTGAGGTGGAGATCGTGGAGGCTGACGTAAGGGACCTGACTTCCCTGGAGCGGGCCTTCAGGGGAGCGGAGGGGGTCTTTCACCTGGCCTCGGTGATTTCCCTCGCGCCCGGAGATGAGCCCTTGCTGGAGGCGGTGAACGTGGGAGGCACCGCCAACGTGGTGGAGGCCTGCCGCCGGGCAGGAGTCAGGCGGCTGGTGTACGTGAGTTCCATCCACGCCCTCCGCGAGCCTGCCGAGGGCGGCACCGTGGACGAGACCTGCTTTGCGGGTCCTGCCGATCTCCCCGACGCCTATTCCCGGACCAAGGCCCGGGCTACGGAGTTGGTACTGGGGGCCTCCGGTGAGGGGCTGGAGTGCGTGGTGGTGGCACCCACGGGACTTCTCGGCCCGTACGACTATGCGCCCTCGCTGATGGGAAGGGCCATTCTGGACGTCGCCCGGGGAAAGTTTGCCGTGACCTTCGACGGCGGGTACGATTTCGCCGATGCCCGGGATGTGGCCGAGGGAATAGTGGCCGCCTGGTTGCGGGGCCGACCGGGGCAGCTCTACCTCCTCCCCGGAGAGTGGGTTTCGGTGCCGTTCCTGGTGAACACCGTATGCCGGCTGGCGGGCAGGCCGTTGCCGCGGGTTCACCTGCCGTATTCCTTCATGATGGGCGTGGTGGGGTTGGTGGAGGCCGTGGGCTACCGCTGGATAAACCGGCAGGCGCTGAAGATCCTGGCCACCCGGGCCGTAATCTCCTCGGAGAAGGCCCGCTCGGAGCTGGGCTACCGCTCACGGCCGGTGGCGGAGAGCCTTGAGGATACCCTGGCCTGGTTCGAGGCCCAGGGGTGGCTGCGGGGGGTGCGGGCCCGGGCGGTCGCCAGGCAGGCGGGAAGCGCCGGCGGATTTGAGGCCCTGGTGATGACCGCCAACCGGGTAATCGAGGCCGGTCAGGCCTGCCTCAACCTCAAGCTCCGGGGGAGCCGGCTCACCGGCGCCGAGGCCAACGTCCTCATGTTTCTGTACACTCACGGCGAGGGAGTAATCCAGGAGGATATCGTAACCGGCATGGAGCTCACCCGGCCGGCGATCTCGCGCACTCTGAGAGAGCTGGAACGCAAGGGCTACGTGCACCGCTACCCGGCAGAAAGGGACCGCCGCTCCCGCCAGGTGTTTCTTACCGACAGGGCTTTCGAGGAAAAGGCACGGGTGGAGGAGGCCTATCGCCAGATTGTGGCCGCGGCCACGGAAGGCATACCGGAGGAGAAGGCCGGGGAGTTCCTGGGCTACCTCCGCCGGGTGGCGGAGAACCTGGACGCCTACCGGAAGGAACTGAAGATGGATAAGGCCGGATAGGTCGGGACCGTTACCCCCGTATGGAGTAGAGCAGACGGTCCAGGCCCTGCTCCTCCCGCAGCACCGGGGCAAAGACGTCGCCGCGCCGGGCCAGCATCTCGGGTACGGTGGCCAGGTTGAAACGGAGCGGGTCCAGCTTTTCGTCCTCCAGTTCTTCCCAGGTAAGGGGAAAGGATACGGGCGCTCCGGGGAGGGGGCGCACGCTGTACACCGAGGCAATGGTCTTGCCGCGCCCGTTTTGGCCCACGTCCAGGTAAACCCGTCCCGAGCGCCGCCGGACCGCCCTTTCGAGGGTGCAGAGGTCCGGCCAGGCGGCCACGCACCAGCGCGCCAGGGCGGCGAGGGCCCGCCGGACTTCGGCATAGGTGTAGCGGGGAGCCAGGGGCAGGTAGAGGTGCAGGCCGGTGGCCCCGGAGGTTTTGGGGTAGCACCTCAATCCCAGCCGGTCGAACAGGCGGCCGAGGCGCCGGGCCAGCAACCGGGCCTCGGCGAAACCCGCCGGCGGGGCGGGGTCGAGATCTACCACGGCAACCGTGGGATGGTCGGGCGCGTTCCACCGGGAGAGCCAGGGATGGATCTCTATCGAGCCTTGGTTTACCACCCAAAGCAACCCTGCCAGGTCGGCGACCAGCACGTAGGTAACCGCCGGGCGGCGGCCGCCGGAAGGCAGCGGCACCCGGGGCAGCCAGTCGGGCGCGTATTCCGGGCACTCTTTCTGGTAAAAGGAAGGGCCCCGGATGCCTTCCGGGAAACGGTGCAGCACCAGCGGACGTCCGGCGAGGTGCGGCAGGAGATAGGAGCTCACCTCCGCGTAGTAGCGCAGGAGATGGGCCTTGGTATAGCCTTCGTCCGGCCAGAACACCTTCTCGGGGTTACTCAGCCCCACTTCTAAGCCCTCTACCTTTACGGTCAACCTTGTCCGCGTACTCTCCACGATGCTTAGATTTGCCGGGACGGTGCGGGGGAATACTTCCTCCGAGACTGCTTCGTTGAGGAGGGACGGTTCGTGGTCGGCCGGAACCTGGTGCCCATGGAGCCGGTAACCTGGCCGGCACCCTTCGACCACCCGGACTGGCTCTTCCAGCCCAAGTGGGACGGGGTAAGGATCCTCGCCCACGTTCGGGGGCCGGAGGTCCGCCTGATCAACCGGCGGGGCAGGGAGCGGACGGCCCACTATCCGGAAATCGTAGAAGGGGTTAGGGCGGTTCTTAGGGGCCAAAACGCGGTGCTCGACGGGGAGATGGTCGTGTTCTGGGAGGGGCGGCCGAGCTTCCCCCGGGTCATGCGGCGCGAGACGGCCGCACCCGGGGGACCGTCCCTGGCCGTACTCCGGCGTACCCTCCCCGCCACCTACATGGTCTTTGACCTCCTCCACCTCGACGGCCGTGAGCTGATCGGACTGGAGCTGGAAGCACGCCAGGAACTCCTTCGTCGGCACCTCGTCGCCGGCGAGCCGGTGCTGCTGACCGACAGCTTCGATCAGGGCAGCCGTCTTTTCGCCGCGGTGGAAGAAAGGGGATGGGAGGGTGTAGTGGCCAAGCGGCGGGGCAGCCCGTACCGGTTCGGGAAAAGCCCGCTGTGGCGCAAGATCAAGGTCAGGCGGCGCCAGCCCTGCGTGGTGGGCGGTTTCACGGTAGCCTCGGGGGGAGTGGTGGGGAGCCTGCTGCTGGGCGTGTGGCGGGAGCAGGACCTGATGTACGTCGGCCGGGCGGGAAGCGGCCTCGGCGGTGAGGAACGGGAGGCACTTGCCCGGGTTCTGGCGGAAACCGTGCAGCCGGAGTGCCCCTTCGATCCGGTCCCCCGCATGCGGGGGCCGGCCGTTCGCTGGGTGGCTCCCCTCCTCAGCGTACTGGTGGAGTACGGCGAGTGGACGGAGGGGCTGCACCTCCGCCACCCGGTGGTCGTGGGTTTCAATCCGGTGCCGGTCAGCGCCTGTCGGCTGCCGTAGCCGCCTTGCGGCCCCGGGCGCTGGCGCGTCCGGCCCCGGCGCGCCCGGCGCGCGCCGCGGGAGCTCGCTCCTTTTCCGCCTGCTCGATGCTGGCCCGCAGGGCCTCCATCAGGTCCACCACCTTGGCCGGCGCCGGAGCCGGAGGGACCACTACCTGGCGGCCGGCGATCTTGCCGCCGATCAGTTCTTCCAGGGCCCGGCGGTAGCCGTCGTGGTACTTTTCCGGTTCGAAGGGTGCGGAAAGGCTTTCCACCAGCCTCTTTGCCATGTCAAGCTCGCGGGGATCAAGGGCTTGCGGGTAATCGATCTCCGGCAGGTTTTCCGGCCGCCTGATCTCGTCGGCGTAGAGCATGGTTTCCAGCACCAGCGCCCGCCGGTATATCCTCACGCAGGCCAGGGATTCCCGCTGGCGCAGGGCCACCTTGGCCAGGGCCACCCGGTTGGTGTCGGCCATGGCCCGGTGGAGGAGGGCGTAGGCTTTCTGTCCGCCGTCTCCCGGCGCCAGGTAGTAGGGCCGGCTGAAATACAGGGGATCGATTTCTTCCAGGCTCACGAAGTCGCTGATCTCGATGGCCCTGGTGGTGGGCAGGGGCAGAGAAGCCAGTTCCTCCTGCGTAACCACCACGAACTGGCCGCGGGCGTACTCGTAACCCCGAACGATCTCGTCGGCCCCAACGTCCGTCCCGCAGGCGGGGCAGCGCTTGGCGTAGGTAATGGGAGTATGGCACTTGCGATGCAGGAGGCGGAAGGAGAAGTCCTTCTCCTCCACCGCCGGATAGACCTTGACCGGGATGTTGACCAGGCCGAAGCTCAAGACTCCGTTCCAGATGCTGCGCAACCCTGTCCGTCCTTTCCCGTTGAGACAGCTCTGCACCGGGCCTCTAGGGAAAGTATTCTTCCTCGCGGCAAGTCCCATGCGTCTGTACAGGTGTCTGTAATAGTTGCTAGGCGCACTTATTTTACTTGAGGAAGGTTACCCACTACCGGCGGCTGGCCCAACTGGCAGAGGAGGTCTTGGGAGGGGAGACAAAACCGTAGACGGCTCCGTACTGACCCCCCTAGCGGTCGAGGGCCCACCAGCCGATAACGCTGCCGCTGCGCGGCAGTCTGATCCCTTCGCGGGCCTCCAGTTCCCGGGCCCAGTCGCCCAGGGGGCAGGCGTGGTGGATTATCAGCGGCACGCTATGGGCCGGCAGCACGTCGTAAGGGAGGCCGTAGGCGGCAAAGGTGCGCTGCATCTCGGCCAGGCTTTCCGCCGTATCCCAGGGAGTGGGGTGTATCAAACCGTGAACCGATCCCTCGCAGCTGGCGTAAGCCCAGTTGTCCGGAAACTCGTCCTTGAGCCGGCGCATGAGGTCTACGGCGGCAAGATTTGTTTGCCTGGTCGTTCCCTTGTTGAGGTTGCGCAGGATGCGGTCGTCGAAGGACTCCAGGCCCACCGAGGCGAGGCGCAGCAAAATCCCCCTTTCCCGGGCACGCTTCAGAGCCTCGCGGGCGTTATGCTCCTGGCGGACGAACCAGTCGGCCCGCATCACCAGGTCGACCTGTGAGATCTTGAGGCCCCGGGAGGCGATTTCGTCCAACAGCCGGGGCAGCTGGGGCAAGGGATTCTCGTTGATGAGCTCGAAGGGTATCTTGCTTCCGTTTTCTTCCGGCAGGGCCCGAATTTGTTCTACCACCACCTCTATGGGGAACCTGCCCGCGTAACCCTTGTCGGTGGCCACGTCGCAGAAGCTGCAGCCGCGAAGCCTGACCGGGATGGAGCTCTGCTTGCCCAACGCCGTAGGGTAGTCTACGGCAATTTCCTTTGCCGCCACCGCGTAGGGGCAGCCCAGTTGCTGTATCACCTGGGCGCTTTCCACCTTAAGGGGGACAAGACTTCCGTTGTCTACCCGGTAAAGGTTATCCCAGCGCACGAAGCGGAAAAAGGCGGCATCCCAGGGCCGCGCCGGATTCCGGCCCCCGCAGGTAACGATTCCCGCACCTTCCGGGGGAAGCGCAGGGTTCTCTTCCTGCAGTACGGGAATAATCTGTTCCGCCGGCCCCTGTACGGCAAAACTGAAACACCGGTGATAGCCCTGGAAGCGGTGCGGCTCCAGGTCTTTTCCTTCCTCGCCGAGGAAGTCCACCGCCGCCTGGGGGCCGCCGAGGACGGTAGTGACCCCGTCCTGCTTGAAGGAGGCGGCGAGTTCGAAAAGCTCGGGCCGGCCGCTGAGGGTGGAAAAACCCACTACGGGCCTATCCTCGCCCAGGTAGGAGTAAATGGCCTTCCTGACCTCGGCGTGGGGCTCCTCTCCCGTGAGCGCCACCACCAGGCACTCGTAGGGGGTGTTCTCCTGGATTACGGTGGCCGCCAGCTGCGGGCCGAGCATGCCGTAAGTCTGACCCTGAAAGTAACTGGTGATGATGACCATCCTGGGACGCATGGTGCGCGGCCACCTTTCCCGGCTCGATCTGGCCCAAGCGCCTTTGCCGGCCGCATCCCGCCGTATCGCCTCCCCCAACTTAACACGAGCTTTGAGCCCGAGTCAATGGCAAACCGGCCTCACGCTTCCCCCGAATGGCCCGCCTTCGGCAGGCAAGGGAGGCGGTTGACTACTCGAAGGCGGAAGGCACTTGTACCTCCGCCGACTCCGGGCGGTGGGGTTCGATGCCCGACGATTCCACCGGCACGGCCACCCGGACCCCCGAGGAGGTGAAGTCCACCTGTATCGGCAGGTCGTACACCCGGCTCAGTACGCGGTCACACAACACTTCTTCCGACGGGCCCATGGCCACGACGTGCCCGTCGCTTATCAGAGCACAGGAGTCGCAGTAGAGCAGCGCGAGGTTGGGGTCGTGAACGGTGAGGATGACGGTCAGGCCCTTTTCCCGCGCCAGGCGGCACACGGTGCGCATCACCCTCACCTGATTGTTCAGGTCGAGGTGGGCGGTGGGCTCATCCAGAAGCAATACGGGGGTGTCCTGGAATATGGCCCGGGCCAACAGGGTGAGCTGGCGCTCTCCGCCGCTCAGTTCCGGAAAGGGCCGGCTTGCGAGGTGCCCGATGCCCAGTTCGTTCATGACTGCCGCTGCCGCCTCTCGGTGCCTGGCGCTGGGCGCAGCGAAGGTGGGCAGTCTGGGCGCGATCCCCATCAGGGTGACGTCGATGGCGCGAAAAGGCAGGAAGGCGTCCGTGCCCTGAGGAACCACTGCCATCCTGAGCGCGAGATCCTTGCGCGCCATTTTGGAGATCTCCCGACCCTGAAACAGTATCCTGCCGCGCATGGGTCTGATGATCCCGTTAATGCACCGCAGCAGGGTAGACTTGCCCGAGCCGTTGCGCCCGAGTATTCCCCACACCTTTCCGCCGGAAAAGCGCAGGTAGACGTCCCTGAGAACCGGGCGGCCGTTGTAGCCGCAGTAGAGCCCTTCTATCTCGATCACCGCGCTTCACCGGCAACCCGCCAGTCCGGGGTTTTGAGTCTCCGAGCCTGCGGCTCCGGGCAGGGCTTCGAGGTCCAGGACCGCCATGGCCCCGTGGTTGTAAAGGGCCCGGGCAAAGCACTCTACCGCGACCTCACAGCCCGAGGTCGCGTGCGTGAGGATGCTCCTGTTCCCCACGGCGGCCGTCCTGCCTCCACGGTACCTGTGCTGCTGGGCAATGGTAGCCTGGGGCATTTCCCTGAATACGCCCGAAAACGGGAACGGTTTCTCCTCATCGTCCTCCGCGTAGTAAGGGAAGCCGGGAGGGTATCCGTTTTCCACAAGGTGCCTTCCGGTAGTGATTGCCAGGTACTGGTTGTCGCCCACCGTGTAACAATACCACCGGCAGGTGTTGGTGATCCTGTGAAAGGGGAGGGGGAAGGTGGCGCACCCCACTCCCTCGACCAGTATCAGGGCCACCTTTGTGCTGCCTGCCAGCATCCCGGAGACCGCACCGGCTACCGAAGTGAGGTCGGCGAGTCCCTGAGAGGCGAGCGGTACGGGGCAGTGCAAAGGGATCTCCCGTTCGTATTTCGGCACCAGATAGATGGGCCGGGCACTACTCCCCAGTCCCCTTAGAACATAACCTTCCTCCGCAACCAGCAGGTAATCCGGGAAGCGGCGATAGAAGAGGAGGTTTCCCCCGAACTCTTTCTGGAAGGATACGCGGTCGACAATACGAGCGACCCCCGGCAAGCGGCGTAAGAAAGCCAGGTCCCTCGGCGCAGGTCGGAACAGGCCGGCGTATTGGGCCGGCATTCCGCCTGCTACCGCCAGGCCTTCCAGACCGGTAAGGTCTACCTGGCCCCGAAGCGGTACCATGCCCCCCAGGCCTACGATGACCGGGGTGAAGTCCGTCTGCACCAGGAAGCGGCCTATTTCGGCGAATACCTGGTCCACCACCGCCGCGCGCTGCGCGGTGTCCGTCGGGGTAAAGGCGGATACCAGGTAAGGGGTAGCGTAGATCAGCATCATGAAGCTCGGGCGGTACCCGTCGACCACATCCAAGGCCACGTCGGTAACCCAGCGGGCAGAGGAAGCATCCAGGTCGCCCGGGAAGGGATGGGCCTTGAGGAGGGATGCCAGGACCGGCAGCAGAGGGTGCTCCGGCTGCACCTCCCTGCCCCTCTCGAGATCGACCGTAACCTGCCAATCCGTAGCATCTATCACCGCCAGCTTCATAAGGCCCCCACCTCCGGATTGAGCGCGGCTCCTGGTGCCGAACGCTCCGGGCCTTCTGCGGAATGCCACCTGACCGGAGGCCGGGCAATCCTGATGGGGTGCCCGCAGATACCGCACTTCTGTCCGTCGTCCAGGCGGTGGGCGACGAGTTTTCCTCCGCACCCTCCAAGGCTTATGCGCTCCATGACTTCGGTCCCGCATTCGGGGCAGTAGGTGCTGACCCAGCGGGAGCCCACAAAATTACCGAAATACACGTAGGGGAGATCCCGGCACACGTCCCGGAGCATAGCGCTGATTCGGCCGACGTCGGGTCGCTCACGGGAGGCCATCCTGTACTCGGGCAGAAGCCGAAAGACATGCCAGGGTATCCGGGAGTCCAAGCGTTGCAAGAAGGCGGCGATCTCGGGGATCTCCGAGTCGTTAAGCCCCTCCACTATCGGCGTGGTCACCTCCACGTGGGTAAGGCGGTGGAAGATCTCTATGTTGCGCATCACTATGCCCGCCGACGGAACACCCACGTGGCGCCGGTAAAACTCATCCCTTACCGACTTGAGACTCACGTTTACAAAGGCGAAGGACTCACCCATCACCCTGGTTATTTCCGGAGTGGCGTAGCCGTTGGTGAGTATTCCTACCGGAATACCCGCTCTACCCGCCGTTTTGGCCAGCTCCAGAAGGGAAGGAAGGATCACGGTTGGCTCATTCAGCGCGAAAGCGATGTTGTGGCACCCGCTTTGGGCTGCCAGGGCCGGCACGCGTTCCGGGCTGAGTTCGTGCACCAGAAGCCGTGCAGGATTGCTTCTGACGAGGTAAGCGTTGGAGCAGTAGTCGCAATCGAAATTGCATCCCGCACCGCCCAGTACCAGCGTGCGGCTTCCCGGCTGAAAGTGAAAGACGGGAAGCGATTCGATGTGACTTACGTAGACCGAGGAATAGCGCCGCGGAAATACCTCCTCCGGCAATTCTGCCTGGGCGTCTCCGGGAGCCCGGTACATTCCGCAGAATCCCGTGCGCCCGCCGTCCAGCTGACAGCGTCTTTCGCAGAAAGCGCACTCCATGCCGATCGCCTCCATACCCAAAGGTCACACTTGGGCGCTCCTGTATTCTCCCGTTCCACCTATCCCCACCAGAGGCTTCGCCGGGCGCCCAGGAGGTAGCCAAGGAAGGGCGCGCCGATGCAGGAAGTGACTATGCTGATGGGGATCTCGGCGCCGCCAACGCTTCGGGCCAGGGTATCCATGGCGGCAAGAAATCCCGCCCCCATGAAGGCAGAGAAGGGCATCAGAACCACGTGGTCTGTGCCCACTACCAGCCGGGCCAAATGCGGCACCACCAGGCCTACCCAGGCGATAGTTCCAGTGGAGGAAACCGATGAGGTTACCACCAGGGTGCCGAAGAAGATGAAGCAGGCCTGGTAGCGCCTCACATTCAGCCCCAGGGAGAGGGCATCGTGCTCGCCGGCGGCAAGTATGTTGAGCTTCCACCTCAGCAGGACCAGCACCATCACCCCCAGGCAGACCGGGGGTAAGGTCCAGGCAACCCGGCCCCAGTCGGCGCTGTAGAATCCGCCCATGGTCCAAAAGATGATAGAAGGGAGGGTTTCGTAAGGATCGGCGATGTATTCCAGAAACGACAGCGCTGCCGAGAAGAGCGAGGAAACGACCACGCCCGCTACCACCATGGTGGTTAAAGAGCGGCCATCCCCACGGCTCCCCACCTTCCATGAAATGGCAACTGCCGCCAAACCGAAGGCAAATGCACAGAGGGGAATTGCCAGCGGCTGGTGGGTTTCGGCTCCCAGCGTGATTGCCAGCGCCGCTCCAAACCCGGCCCCGGCGGAAACGCCCAGAATGTCCGGCGACACCAGCGGGTTGCGGAACAGGCCTTGAAAGGTAGTACCCGCGGCCCCCAGGGCGGCTCCCACCGCCGAGCAAAGGATAACGCGGGGGAGCCGTACTTCCCAGAAGACCGTGGCGGCCGTCTGCGCCTCCTTGCTGGCCGCGAGAGTTGCCGGGTCCGCCAACCACACGGAGAGGAGATCACCTATGCTTAGGCGATAACGGCCCACAGCGAGCGACACCAGGGCGGCCGCCAGAAATATGCCCATCCCCCACAGGAGAGAGACGCGCTGGTCCGAGAATTGTCTGGGCACCGGCAAGGCCACTACAGCGTGCCCCCGACCTCACTAAACGTCCGGCCGTAGAATTCCTTATAGAACGAGTTGGCCTCCTGGAGCGGATCCAGGTCGGCGAAGAGGTCGGGGTGGAGGATCTTGGCCAACCACACCAGACCGAGTACCGCCTGGGGCGAGGGGTAGTCCCACGGGGTCAGATCGGACGGGAACCAGAACACGTTCTTGTTCTGGACTGCCTTGATATTCTTCCACCGCGGGTCCTGCAGAATCTTTTCCGGGCTGGTATCGCTGGCATACTTTACCACCACGATGACGTCCGGGTCCCATTGGATCAACTGTTCGGGCGACACCTCTACCCATCCGCCCTTCAGGTCGCCGGCCGCGTTTCTGCCGCCTGCGGCTTCGATCAGAAAGTGCTGGTACATCTCTCCCGAAGCTGTGGAGAGGGTCCCCATGGGTCCTACCAGGTATACCTTGGGCCGGGCGGAGCCCTCCAGCGCCTGGGTCTCAGACTGGATCCTGTCCAGCATCTGCCGATAGTACTGGTTAAACCGTTCTGCCCTTTCCTCCCGACCCAGGGCGCGGCCGAGATTGGACATGGTATCCATAAGCTGGTCCAGGTCTTCCGCTACCACCCCGAAGACGGTCAGCCCCTTGCCCGCGAGTTGTTCCACCATCTCCTTGTTGCGGCCCGGGACCAGAACCAGGTCGGGTTTCAAGGCGATAATCTGCTCTACGTTGATTTCCTTGGGACTGCCTACCGCGGGCAGGTCCTTGAAACCGGGGTGAAGGGCCAGGAAGAATTGATTTGTCCTGGAGGGGGTGTCGATGCCTACCAACCTGTCCTGAACACCTAGGGCATAGAGAAAATGCGTGGCAATGCCGTAGCTCACGGCGATACGCTCCACCTTCTGGGGCACTTCCACCTGTCGCCCTATCCCGTCGGTGACGGTGACGGTTTGCGGCCGGTTTTCCTGACCGGTGTCCGCTGACGGTGGACTCTGCGGGGTTCCCGCACATGCCGGAAGAAACGCAGCCAGCACTATCAGAGCGAGAACGGATACTGCCAGTCTTCTGGTCCCCGGTTTCAAATTGTTTTCCTCCTCCCAGGTACTGATTTCCGCGGCTCCCCGCGGGGTTGCGTCCGTGTGGCGCGCAACGGCGTGCCCGACCGGCGGCCAATCAAGGCTTGTCTCTGCAGAAACCACCTCCAGCTGCAGGCACCGAGATGCACGGTTCCTCTGCGGGATTGCGGACGGCTCGGGCCCGGCCTGCCGGCAGGCAAACCGGGTGCCTCGCCGTTATGCCGAGTCTAGCATAGCGACTGTCAACGGTCAAGTCCCGGTTGGCCTAATCTCCCGGTCGGCCTTTCGAGTCGCGGCGGGAATGCACCCCGTCCGCACCATTCCGGCCCCCGGTTTCCGTGACCTGCCCGCGGTGCCCGGCCTGGGCCGGCAGTGCGAGACGCAGAAAGATCCACATAGGACGAGTATCCGGGAGCGCCGTCCAGGAGCACAGCCGTAGAAAACTATTGCGGACACAGGATCGGGCTGAGGTCCGTTTGACCTGAAGGCAACGCTATGTCTAAATAAACATAGCGCTCTGAGCAATCCCGGCCACCGGGGATTTCAGAGGGGAGGAGCGGTAAGCCATGATGATCGACCGGATCATAAGAGCCGCACTGCCGTCGGCTGCCGGCAGACGCGTCCAGGATGTCCGGCTGGGCCTGGGCCTGTGCGGGGTCATGCTGGATGACGGTTCCTGCGGGGTGAGCTTTGTCTTTCGCAGCGAGATTACCACTCCGCATTGCGCAGTGGTGGACGATCAGGGTGCCCTCGCGGGACGCGAGGTGACCGAGGTTATACCCTGGGCCGCCGACTATCGCAACCTGGCCCGCGCGTCGATCGGTGTGGCGGTCTTGAACGCGCTTAGCCAGAAGAGCCTGCCCTCGGGGGCGGCCGAGGGGGATGCACTGGACTGGTTGGAGATAAGCCCCGACGACGTGGTGGGAATGATTGGCTATTTCAAGCCTCTGGTTGAGCCGGTGCGCCAGAAGGCCAAAGCATTGATGATTTTCGAGCGCCGCCCGTCCGACGACGACCCGGACATTTATCCCGACTGGGCAGAACGGGCTCTGCTGCCGCAGTGCTCTGTGGTGATTATTTCCGGCACCACCATTATCAATAAGACTGTCGATCAAATCCTGGAATGGTCTACCGGCGCGCGGGAGATAGCCCTGGTGGGCCCCAGCGTGCCTTTTTATCCCGAAGCCTACCGGGACTCCGGTATTACTCTCCTCGGTGCCTCGCAGGTGGGCCCGGGTTCGGAGCGCGTTATCCTCGATCTGATCGGTCAGGGAGGCGGGGGGCTCAGTCTTTTCGGCCACCTGAGAAAGGTTACCGTCCGGCTTCCCAGGTGTTTCCAAGGAACTCAGGGCAGATAGCCTTCCCAGAATGGGGGAGACAATCGCTCACCGGGGCTGCGAAAACTCGATTTCTGGCGAGGTGCGGAGCCGTGTCCGATAGAGGGTGGGAGCCTGTCACTCTGGTTCCGCTGGGACAGGTGGAATCGGATTTTACCCTTTCTGATTCCCCGGAGTATAGCCGGGAAGCCTTCGGAGCCCGTTCGGGAGAAATCACGGTCCTGCTGGGTCCCAATGGGTGCGGCAAGACCACTCTCATACGCTGCCTGCAAGGCCGGCTACGCCCCCAGAGCGGGAACGCCACCTGGCGAGGGCGCACGCTGCTGGACATGTCCCACGTGCAAATTGCCCGAACCATGGCCGTAGTTCCCCAGGAGCATACACCTCTCTTCCCTTTCACGGTTGACCCCAACCTCGCCTATACCTACGCCGATCACATCGTCCTCCTGGCCAAGGGCAGGGTGGCGGCTCAAGGCCGCCCTCCGGACGTAATGACCGAATCCCACCTGAGTCAGGCGTATGAGTGTCCGATTCGGGTTGCCTCTTTCTCCGGCTTTGTGGAGGAGGGCGTCGGGGGCGCCGTTATTAGCCCCAAGTCGGTCGCCCCGCAGCAATATATAAGCGTGGCTCAATGATTGAACCGGGGCCATGGAACGGTCGGGCTTGGCCGAAGTGAGCGGAGCAGACATCGTAGCGGAGCGGTTGCGGAGAAGGGGCTAGACTTTAGGAGGGTGAACGCGGGACGGCGTTATGCTGGAGGGGACATAGCGAGACCGGGCTCGCAGGTGGGCACATGAAGATCAGAAGGGAGGAACCGATCAAATGGGCTAATCCGATCGAAGGGGTACCAAGCCAAGCAAAGCATTGACGCTGGCAACATCAACAAGCAGGGGGTAAGGAAATGTGAAAGGACGCAGCTGTAAAGTCAGTGCGTTGATCCTGACCACAGTTCTGTCTCTGGTATGGCTGGCGGGAGGTTGCGGTCAGCCCGCTACCGGGCCGGCGCAGGGAGGGGCGAAGCCTCAGACCATTACGGTCACCGACCAGCTGGGTCGTCAAGTAGAACTGCCCGCCAAAATCGAAAAGGTGGCGGCCTTTCACCATTTCGGTGCCAAGCTGATCTACGCCATGGGGCAGCAGGACAAGCTGGTGCACCAGGCTTTACTCGGCGTGGAAGCCAAGGCGATGGCCAAGGTCGATCCCAAGTTCGCAGCCCTGCCCAACCTGGAGGCCGAGGGACACGATGTCAATATCGAAAGTGTGGTGGCCCTTGGGCCCCAGGTGGCCTTTGTCTACAGTTCGTTTGATCAAAAGGAACTGGAGGCGCTCGAAAACGCCGGCATTAAGGTGATCGGCCTCAGGGGCGAAACCCTGGAGGAGAGCTATGAGGCGGCCAGACTGGTGGGTAAAGTGCTGGGGTGCGAAGACAAGGCAGAGGCCTATATAAAGTACTGTCAAGACCTGGTGAAAATGGTTCGGGATCGGCTGGCCGACCTGCCTGCCGACCAGCGTCCAAAAGTGCTGTGCGCCGGTCCCAAGAGCATCTTCACCGCAGCCACCGGGGAAATGCTGCAGTCGACCATGATTGAGCTGGCGGGTGGCAAGAACGTGGCCGCCGAACTCAAGGGGTTCTGGGCTTCGGTGTCGCCGGAACAGATCGTGCAGTGGAACCCCGACTACATCTTACTGGGTTCCTCGCTGGGCAAGGTTTCCGTGGGTGACGCCCTCAAGAATCCCGGCCTCCAGACGGTCAAGGCAGTCAAAGAGGGCAAGATATATGCCATTCCCTCGAATATAGGCTGGTGGGACTTCCCGGCCCCACAGTGCGTGCTGGGCATCGTTTGGATGGCCAAGACCCTGCACCCGGATAGGTTCCGGGATGTCGACCTGACCAAGATGGCCGACGATTACTACAGCCGGTTCTGCGGGTATTCCTTCACCGCTCTGGGCGGCAAGCTTTAAACCGTTCGGTACGGCATAGGTTGACCGGGGGGTTGACATGAAGAAGGGCTGGAGAACGGGTCTGGTCGTGGCACTTATCGGGAGCATAGTTGTGGCCATGAACTCGGGCCGTTACGCCGTCAGTCCCGCCGGGGTACTGAGCATCCTGGCTCACGGCGTGGGTCTGGGGGGCTTGGTATCCCCACCCACGCCGGAGATGGAAATGGTGTTTTGGAATATTAGGGTGCCGCGTATCCTGGTGGCCTTCACTGTAGGCAGTGCTCTTTCCGTGTCCGGCGCCGTACTCCAGGCCCTTTTCCGCAACCCCCTGGCGTCGCCCGACATCGTAGGTGTAACCCAGGGCGCCGGGTTTGGAGCTGCGCTGGCGCTTATGTTCTTCCCGCCCTTGAGCGCGGTGGTGCAGGGCTCGGCGTTCCTGTTCGGTATCCTGGCGGTAAGCATTGCCTACCTTTTGGCCTCCCGAAGCCCGGACCGCTCGGTGGCGGTATTAGTCATTACCGGCATAGTGGTTTCCGCGGTCTTTCAGGCCGGTCTTTCTCTTCTTCAGTATTTCGCCGACCCCTACGACCAACTGGCCAAAATCGTCTTCTGGATTATGGGCAGCTTTCAGACCGCCTCCTGGGGCAACGTTCGCACAGTCGTCCCCCTGGTGGCGGCCGGAACGCTGTTACTGGTGGTGTTCGGCTGGCGATTGAACGTGATGGCGCAAGACGATGAGCAGGCTCTATCCCTGGGAATAAACGTCCCGGCCTGGCGCCTGTTATACGTCTTTCTGGCCACGCTCATTGTGGCCTCGTCAGTCTCGGCCACCGGCAATATTTCCTGGGTGGGTCTGATCGTACCGCATATCGGCCGCTACCTGGTCGGCTCGGAACACCGGCGGTTGGTGGCCACCTCAGCCCTGATTGGGGGGATATTTCTGGTGCTTATGGACACCGCTGCCCGTTCCCTAATGCCAGGGGAAATCCCCATTAGCATCGTCACCTCGATGGTTGGGGCCCCATTCCTGGCCAGCCTGGTATTGAGCCGAGGAGGTGTGCTCAAGCGTGAGCATACGAGTGGATAGCCTGGTGGCCGGCTACGGGGAAACGCAAGTACTGCACGGCGTGGACCTGGTAGTCGAGGAGGGTCAGGTCTGCGCCCTGCTGGGTCGCAACGGTTGCGGAAAGACGACGCTGCTGCGCTGTATAAATGCCATCCTCTCTCCCAGGAGCGGCTCGGTAAGGGTTAGAGAGCAGGAGGTACGGCACCTATCTCGTCCCCAGATTGCCGGGCTGATCAGCATGGTGCCTCAGAGCGCGACGACCGTGTTTGCTTCCACGTGTTTGGAGATGGTTCTACTGGGGGAAACGCCCCGGTTGCGGGTGTGGTCCTCACCGGGGAAAAGCGCGCGTCGACGGGCCCGGCAGGTGCTGGCAGAAATCGGCATCGAGCACCTGGCAGAGCGACCGTTCACCGAGCTTTCCGGCGGGGAACGCCAGTTGGTCCTGCTGGCCCGGGCTTTTTTCCAGGACACCCCGGTCATGCTCCTGGATGAGCCCACTTCTCACCTGGATTTCTGCAATCAGCACCGGGTTATGCATCTCATGCGCCGCACGGCGAAGATGCGGGGCGTAACGGTGCTAGTGACGCTGCACGATCCGAATCTCGCCTTCTACTATTGCGACTGCGTAGCGATGTTGAGGGACGGCAGGGTGGTGGCCCAGGGCCCCACCGGCCGGGTAATGAAGGACGAAAACCTCAGGCAAGTTTACGGCGACAACATCAAGACCGACATCACCAGCGTCGGCCTACCCGTAGTAATTCCGAGAAGCTGCGTGGGGGACGGGAAGCGAGAGCGGTTCTCTTTCTCGGCCTAACACTCTGTGGGAGGGGTACCTAGTATGCTGTGCAACTACTGTGAGCGCCGTTGTGACCTTTCCCAAGGCAGGAGCGGCTTCTGCAAGATGTACTTCGAAGAAGAGGGGGTGATTAAAGAGCGGTTTCCCGACCGGTGGTTCGTGCACTCCGTTTCTCACATTGAGTCCGTCCCTTTCTTTCACGTCTATCCGGGCAGCAGGAGCCTGGTATTCGGAACCGCCGGCGGCAGTGTCCCCGCCATTACCGACATATGCGGTTTGATCGAAGCCAGGTTGCAGGAACGGCCGGTGGCGCTCATCCTGGTGGAGGGCGTGGGCATCTCCGATTTTCCCCTGGCCTACCAGCCCTGTCTTAACGGCAAGAAGTGGTATTACTACGAACCCGGTGAAGGTCAGTAGCCTGCCCTCGAATGTATTAGGACGCCGCTTCAACGGCAAAAGCGTGGCTGTGGGAAACCGCAGCATGTTCATGCACGTGGCCGGCGGCACGCACCTATCAGTGGAGTGTTTTGCCCGGATGTTATACAACCACGGAGTCATGGCCGTGGTGGACCGGGACAGGGCCCGATGGCCGGAGCCGGCCGATTTAGATGCGGGAAAGGGAAAGGAGGAGTAGTACGGTGATGGCTGTTCACTCCGTGACCGGTTTGGCGGTCAATAAGCATGGGCAGGGACCCAAGCGCACCCGCCCGGCTGCCTGGCTGGGCGCGATCCTGGCGCTGGCCGTTCTGCTGCTTCCGGCAGGGTGCGGTCAGACGGGGGGCGGAGCGGCTAAGAAAGAGGTGCCCAGCAGCCAGGGTCTCAAGATAATGCGCGGTGATCAAGTAGTGCGGGAGTTTACCCTGGAAGAGCTCAAGAAGCTACCGCAGGCCACAGTAGAGGCCGACGGCGCCACCTTATCCGGGCCTACGGTCAAGACGGTCTTGGGGGAGGCGGGCATAACTTCCTGCAATGAGGTGCTGCTGGTCGCCCCCGACGGTTACACGGTCACGCTTACGAACGATCAGCTTACCGACGACCTCATTCTTGCCCTGAATGAGCAGGGCGTAAAGGAACTCGTCTCGCCCGCGCTGCCAAAGCAAACGCGCATCCGTGGGCCTGACACCGTTAAGGTGCAGTAAGGGAGGCCGGGCTGTTGGCAAAGGGGCGGTTTTACTTCACTACCTACGATTTGGTGTTGATAGCCATTATGGCGGCAGCCCAGGCGGTATTCGGTATTGTGGTATCCAAGTTCGGTATGACACTGGGCCACGGCGTCCATTTTCCCGGCGGGTCGATCGTTGGTGGCCTCTATTACGTTTTCATCCTGTTGGCCCGGGGCCTTACCGGCAAGTTCGGCTCGGCGGTGGTGGCCTGCGAGCTGGAGGCGCTCATCGTGGCGGTGATCGATCCGGGGCGCATGGGTTTCCTGCGTTTAATCAGCTACCTTCCTTCGGCGCTGGCGGTGGACCTGGTGCCGCTTATTACCCGCGATCACCGGCTGGAGCGGCCGGTACCCAATCTCCTTACCGGCGGGTTCGGCAACGCCGTGGGCATGTTGACCACGCTCACCTTCTACATGGGGCTACCGTTGGGGTACGTACTGCTGGCCTCGGGAGTGGGGTTTGTTTCGGGAATGCTTCTAGGCGGCCTGGTGGCGTGGCGGCTGGCTGCTTCGCTGCGCAAGAGCGGGCTCTTGAACCTTGCCGGCTGAATCTTTCCTTTAAGCCCGAGCGGCGGGAGGCAGGAGCTTGATCCGGGTATGCGATCTTTCCTTCCGTTATCCGGGCGCGCCCACCTGGGCGCTCCAGGGGATCAGCTTCGAATTGGCCCGGGGTCGGGTAGCCCTGGTGCTGGGCAAGAGCGGGTGCGGCAAAAGTACCTTGGCCCTGTGTCTGGGTGGTCTAATCCCGAACGTGATACGTGGAGAGTATCGGGGGCGGGTCGAGATGGCCGGCTTGAACACCGCGAAATGCCGCCCGGGGGAGCTGGCCACAAAGGTGGGCCTGGTGTTTCAGGATCCGGACAGCCAGTTGTCCCAGCTTACCGTGGCCGACGAGGTGGCATTCGGTCCGGAAAACCTGCTGGTAGACCCGCGGGAGATACCCCGGCGAGTGCGCTGGGCCCTGGAAAAGGTCGGACTGGCCGGTTTTGAGCGGCGCTCCGCCCTCCGCCTCTCCGGGGGCCAGAAGCAACGGTTGGTTATCGCCGCCGCCTTGGCCACCGGTGCGCAGATCCTGGTGCTCGATGAACCTACTTCGAACCTTGACGGCCGGGGTACGTCGGAGGTGCTGGCCACCCTGGCGGAGTTGCGCCGTCAGGGTCTAACTATGGTGGTGATCGAGCACCGGGTGGAGGAGATGGTGGAACTGGCGGATGTGGTTATGGTCATGGACAACGGCCGGCTGGTGATGCAGGGTCCGCCGCGACCGCTCCTGGCCAAGCGCTCCCTCTTCAGGGAATTGGGCCTATCCTACCCCAGTACGGCCGACCTGTACTACTCGGTGTGCCCCGGGGACGGACCAGACCCGCCGCTCAATCTGGCCGAGCTCCGGTCACGGTTGCCGAGCGGGAGCGGGGGCGGGGTGGAGGTGGCGTTGTCACCTCCTCAGACCGAGGGGGATGGTGAAGACGGGCTGGAGGGCGCCGGAGGCGCCGGCCCGTGCCGGGCGGCAGCTACAGTACCTCGGGTGGGGAAGCCGGTGGTAGAGGTGGACGGCGTCACCTTCGGCTTCGAAGACGTACCGGTGCTGGAGGACGTTAGCTTTACCCTGGAACCGGGCACTCTGACCGTGCTTCTGGGGCCTAACGGCAGCGGCAAGACCACCCTGGCCTTGTTGGTGGCGGGCCTGCTCCGACCTTGGAAGGGGAAGGTGCGGGTGGCGGGCCGGGACCCGGCGGAGGTTCCGGCCCGTGAGCTGGCCTCGTTGGTGGGGTTGGTATTTCAAAACCCCAACCAGCAGATCGTTCAGGATACGGTTCGGTCCGAGATTCTGCTCGGCCCAAGGGTTCTGGGGCTGGCGGAGGCAGTCGAAGGGCGCCTGGAAGAACTGCTGGCCTTTCTCGGCCTGGCCGGCCTGCCCCACCGCCACCCGCACACGCTGAGCCTGGGTCAGAAAAAGCGCCTGGCCCTGGCCACCGCCCTGATCAGCAACCCGCAGGTAATCGTCGTGGATGAGCCCACCACCGGGCAGGAGGCGTTCCTGGTGCGGCAAATGGTCAATCAGCTTCGCCGGCTGGCCAGCTCCGGCTCCTCGATTCTGGTCATCACGCACGACCTGGGCCTGGCGGCAGAAGTTGCGGACCGAGTACTAGTTCTGGCCGAGGGCAGATTGCAATATGCCGGCTCCCCGGAAGGTTTCTTTTGCAATCCCCACCTGGTAGAGAAGTGTGCTGCCCGGGTGCCGCCTTTGGTCAGGTTGGTACAAGAGTTGGGCCTGCCTTTGCGCCCCACGGTGGAGAGCGTGGCCAGATGGTACCGGAGCCACGACGGTGAATCCTTGCGCGGGTATGGCTCCTCAGGCCGAGACGGTTGGCTTCCGGGGAGGAGGCAGGAGCTTACCCACTTGGAGGTTGGCTAAGCAGCGAGGGAGCATATATGCGCGTGAACGACGTGATTACCAGTCTTGAACAAATAGTGGGCGACCATCCCTCGACTTCTTCCGGTGGCAGATACGACCCTCGGGCCCAGCTCCTGTGGCTGGGGGTAATGGTGGCATTAGCCTTTGTCTCTAAATCCTGGTGGTATCTCCTGATTCTGCTCCTGGTTAACATCTTCTTCGTTTTCTTCTTCGCCGTGCCGTGGGCGAGAATTAAGCCCCTGGTACGGCTTAACCTCTATATCCTAGGATTCTGTTTTTCGTTTCAGGTCCTATTCAATTGGGACGGTCCGGCGTTAGTATATCTCATACCCAGAGTCTCTGGCGTTGGCCCCTTCTGGCCCATTACCACTCAGGGGCTTTACCTGGGGGTATCGATGAGTCTGCGCTATGCCGACATTATTCTGCCCTCAATCGTGTTCAGCTCCGTGGTCCGCTTCAAAGCGTTGTTGCTGGCCTTCACCTCTCTGGGAGTACCGTACCAATTCGGCTATATGGCTCTTACCGCCCTGCGGTTCATACCGGTCCTGATGCGGGAGAGCGTCCAGATCCAGCAGGTGCAGCGGCTGCGGGGGCTGGCGTTTGACCGGCGCGGCCTCCGGCACAATCTCACGGTGGCCTATTCCCTAGCCATGCCGTTGCTGGTAAACTGTGTACTGCGGGCGAGAAACCTCAGCTTGGCACTGGAGAGCCGGGGCTTCAACTCTCACCCCTCGCGCACCGTCACCGAACGGTTGTGCTGGCAGAAGCGGGACAGTCTCCTGGTCGTGTTCCTACTGCTTCTGGTTATTACGTCCCTCGGGCTCCACTGGAGGCTCCCGTGGTTCTAACGAAGGGAAATTCGATGTGGCCGGACGTTTGGACAGAACCTATACCGACCTGGCGCCTGAGGAGATCAACCGCACCCTTTGGCACCTGAGTTACCCGAGCCTGCTGGCGCAGGCAGTGCACAACGGCTTTACGGTTTTCGAGGCCGGCCTGGTTGCGCACTACGGTACGGCTGAGCTTGCGGCCTTGAGCCTGGGTTACCCGATCACGATGATAATAACCAACCTGGGCTTTGGCCTTGGGATAGGGGCAAATTCCCTCACTGCCCGGCTGGTAGGACAGGGTCGCTGGGAGCAAGCGCGGCAGGCAGCCTTCTTGGCCCTGACCGTTGCGGTGACGGCAGGGCTGTTGTTGGCCGCCGTGGGCTATCCGGTAACGTGGTGGATTCTCCGGTGGTTACGCACCCCCGAAGAGACCTTGCGGGCAACCATGGCCTATTTGGCCCCGTACCTAGTGGGAGCCGCGGTTTACTTCCTGCAGGCGGTGGGCACAGGTCTTCTGCAGGGTATGGGGCGCATGGCCCAGAGCGCCCGGGTGGTGTTCGCTACGGTGGCGGTGAACGCCCTCCTGGACCCATTCTTGCTATACGGGGTGGGGTTCGTCCCGGAGATGGGACTGCCCGGGGTCTCCCTGGGTGCGGTGATAGCGAGGGGTGCGAGTGCGGCGCTGGCCTACGGTTGCTACCTACGCGCCAGCGGGCTGTGGCCGTTGAGCTTTGGGACCGGGCCGGGCTGGACCCTCGCAAAAGACATCCTGTGGGTGGCCGTGCCATCGGCCCTGGCCCGTTCGGCCCAGCCCCTCTGCATGCTTTTCCTCAACGGGCTACTTCTTTCTCTCGGCGCCGCCGCCGTTGCCGCCCGGGGTGTGGGGGCCCGGATAGAGATGCTGGCCTATTTGCCCGCCCTGGCCTTCGCCCCTACGGTGCTTGCCCTGACCGGGCAGAACTGGGGCGCCGGTAACGCCTTCATGGCCAGGCAGGTACCGCGATACGCCGCCCGGCTTATCGGAGCTGTAATGGCGCTCATCGGGCTGTTCGTCCTGGTTGCCCCGGGAGCAGTATGGGATCCCGTAGCCCCGGATGTGGCGCTGCGGGGCCCGGGTTACAGCTACATGCGCATTATGGGCGCCAGCTACTTCCTGGTGGGCCTGGACATGATCTACAGCGCCGCCTTGCAGGGCCTTGGGCTGGGCTATCCGCCCATGGTCATTACCCTGGTGCGAGTTTGGGGCATTTCCCTGCCGGTCTCGTACCTGCTGGTCAGGTGCTTTGGCATGGGTCCCGAGGGAGTCTGGCTGTCACTGGCACTAGGCAACTTGTGGGCCGGTGTGGCCGCGCCGGTATGGTTCTGGCATGCGGTGAGTGCCCGTCGCCGGGCCGCGGCTCCTGTCCGGCGCACGCGCTGAACCTGGCCCGGTCGCCCATGGGGGATGGCCGGGGATTTTCATCCGCAGGCATAGATACCTGCCGGCTGCCGGCAAAGGGCGCCCTTCGAGAGGAGAATGCGCTGCGAGTGGAGAACCCCCAGGTTGACAGAGTCTTAACCTGGAGGCGTGGGGCGTGAGCGCTGCCGAACCGCTCAAAGAGCTGGAGAATCGTTGCCTGGCCTGTCGGGCCTGCGACCTGAGAAAGTGGTGCCGCCAAGTGGTGTTCGGCGAAGGACGGCCGGACGCGCCGGTGATGTTCGTGGGCGAGGCCCCGGGTGGGGAGGAAGACCGGATGGGGCGGCCCTTTGTGGGTCCGGCGGGCAGGCTTTTGGATCGGCTGCTGGCCTTTGCCGGGTTCTCGCGGGCGGAGGTCTATATTACCAACGTGGTCAAGTGTCGGCCTCCCGGAAACCGCGAGCCCTCCCCTCAAGAGGCCGCGTCCTGCCGCCATTACCTGATGGAGCAGATCCGGCTCATCCGCCCGAGAATAATCGTCTGCCTGGGAGCACTGGCAGTCCGCAGCCTGGTAGATCCGGAGGCCAGGATTACCAGGGTGCGGGGACAGTGGTTCGAAAGGGATGGGGCAAAGATCCTGCCCACCTTCCACCCGGCGGCGGTGCTGCGCGACCGGGAGAAGTTGGCTCCGGTGGCGCTGGATTTCAGGAAGGTGGCGGCCGCCCACCGCGCGCTGGAAGCCCAAGTACGGGCAAGAGAACCCATCAGGGCCGAGCAGCCTTCCTTAGACTTTCCCGATCCTTAAAGGCCTGCCCTATTGTCCGGCCGGTCTTTTTGGCGGCCCGGCGGCAAGAACCGGCAGGAAAACCGTGTCAAACCGTCGAAGATAAAATTACTGCGCAGTCCGTATCCGGATTTTTTTGTGCACCACGTTATATTTGGGTAAGCATAGCGAGCCGTAGCGCAAGGGGGATGGGTTTCGATGCGCCTAGCCGTTCTTCCATGGGCGAGAACGCTCTGTTTCATCCTGTCTGTTACCTTCCTGGGAGCCTGCTTATGTCCACCCGCCCGCGCCGCCGAAGGCGACGGGACGGGCGGAGGGCGCGATGATCCCCTGCAGCTGGTTTCTTCCAGCCCGGCCGACGGCGAGAGGAACGTAACCCTGCCGCTACAGGCGATAACGCTTTCCTTCAACAAGAACGTGGTCAACGCTAGTGTGAGGGAGGCTAACCAGCGCTGTTTCTCCCTACATACCCAGGATAATCAGCCGGTACCCATCCGCGTGGATATGGCGGACGATCAAATCGAGCCGGAAAAGAAGCGGGTGGTTACCTTGGTTCCTCTGGCCGAATTGAAGCCCGGGACTACTTACACGGTGAGAGTGGCTCCCGAGCTACAAAGCAAGAGCGGTGCCACCTTAGGAGAAGAATTAACCATTAGTTTTTCTACTGCCGGGGAGCCCGCAAGCCAGCCCAAAGAGGCTACCAAACCGGTAGAACCGGTAGAGCCGGAGGGTTCTGCGTCTGTAGAGGGATCTGGGGCTCCCGAGCGCTCGGTCCCGGCGGACAAAGAGTCGGCGGCCGGTTCCATCTCCTCCCAGGGCGCGCAAATGCAAGACCAGTCTCCGGCTGCGGTTGAGTATTCACCGCGCCAGGAAACCTCGCAAAGCGCAAAAACGGAATACCCGCCCGCTCCGGCGACGGACATTCAAACCCAGTCCTTGCCCGCCGGGCAGACGCCAGCGGCCAACCCAGCATCGGGCGGCACTTCGACGCTGCCGGCGGTCCTGGGTATCCTCGCAGCCGTGGCTATTGCCGCTGCCGTATTCATTCGCAGCAGATACAGGAAGGTGGGCCCTTGACTTCGAGGAAGCAGAGATGGCTCTACCTGCTACCACTGGTGCCGGTGCTTTTTATCTTCCTCTCTCTGTTCATAGGAAGATACCCGGTCCCACCCGTGGTGGCGGCCCATATATTGTGGTCCAAGTTTACTGGCGCCCCCGCCGACGTGCCGGACATCAGCCGGACGGTAGTGTGGGATATCCGCCTCCCCAGAGCGATATTGGGCGCCATGGTGGGGGGAAGCCTGGCGGCGAGCGGTGCTGCCTTTCAGGGCCTGTTTCGCAATCCCCTGGTCAATTCCGGCATCCTGGGGGTGAGCGCCGGCGCCGGATTCGGAGCTTCCCTGGCCATATTACTCTTCAAAAGCGTAGTCCTGGTATATGCCTTCGCCTTTGGTTTCGGCTTCCTGGCGGTCATATTGAGCTACCTGATCGGGCGGATTTATCGCTCGACACCCACCATTATGCTGGTTCTGGGCGGGGTCATTGTGTCTTCTATGTTCCAGGCCTTGATATCATTCATCAAGTACATAGCCGACCCGTACGAAAAGCTTCCGGCTATCGTATTCTGGCTAATGGGGAGCTTGGCCAGCGCCCGTTTTCAGGACATTATTGTGGCGAGCATACCCATGTCCGTCGGAATGGCAGGTTTGGTCGCTATTAGCTGGCGCATCAACGTGCTCTCCATGGGGGATAAGGAGGCACAGACGCTGGGAGTCAATGTGGTCCTGGAGAAGGGGATAGTGATTTTCTGCGCCAGCCTGGCCACGGCCGGCGCGGTGTGTGTCAGCGGTATTATCGGCTGGGTCGGGTTGGTCATCCCCCATATCGGCCGAATGATAGTGGGAAACGACAACAGGGTGCTGATTCCCACCAGCATGGCCTTGGGGGGTGCCTACCTGATTTTGGTGGACACGCTGGCCAGGGTGGTTTCCGGATCGGAGATACCCCTGGGCATACTGACCGCTCTGGTAGGAGGGCCTTTTTTTGTGTACTTGCTGAAAAAGA
This sequence comes from Clostridia bacterium, assembly GCA_024653205.1. NCBI lineage: Bacteria > Bacillati > Bacillota > Clostridia > Clostridia bacterium. The sequence goes on from JANLFO010000008.1 coordinate 29,421, forward strand.
CCAAGGGTGGGGGGTGGTAATGTGCCGCCCCTGGTGGAAGTGCGCAAAGTATCCTTCGCCTACGGCCGGCACGAGGTATTTCGAGACATCAATCTAGAGCTCGAAGACGGCCACATCCTCTGCATATTGGGCCCCAACGGTTGCGGTAAGACTACTCTGCTTGACTGCATCCTGGGAATCCTTAAACCTACGCGGGGCACGGTACTGGTTAAGGGAAAGCCGGTATCCAGCATTTCTGCCCGGGAGATGGCGCGGCAGGTAGCCTACGTGCCCCAGATTCACGAAAGAACCTTCCCTTACCTGGTGAAGGATCTTGTGCTCATGGGCAGGGCATCCTACCTGGGGCTTTTCTCTTCGCCTTCCCGGGAAGACGAGGAGATCGCCGAGTGGGCGTTACAGGAAGTAGGTATGAGCCGTTTCAGGGACCGGCCCTATACCCAGCTCAGTGGAGGCGAGGGACAGTTGGTGATGATTGCTCGGGCTCTGGCGCAGAAGACCCCGATTATCATCATGGACGAACCTACCGCCCACCTGGATTTCCGGCACGAACTTATCGTCCTCGAAACCATGGTCAGATTGGTTAGGGATACCGGTGTGTCTATCCTAATGGCCACCCATTTTCCCAACCACGCTTTTTTCTTTGAGAATCACAACCTCCCTACCACAGTGGCCATGATGCACCGGGCCGGCCTGGCGGCACTCGGCCCTCCCAGCAAGGTACTGTCGGAGGCCAAGCTCCGAGAGGTTTACGGCATCGATGCCCGGACGCTGACCTGCGAGCTGGACCGGGGCCGTACTCTGAGGTACGTGGTAGCCGTGAACACGCTATCCGGTCACCAGGGGGGTGCATGCGCAAGTTGAACCGGCGGGCGGTTATCAGGCGTTTCACCACCATTGTCTTATTGCTGATAATCCTGGCCGCAGTCGCAGGTTGCAACGGTACGCCTGGGTCGGAAACGGATCGGAAGGCCATTACCGGGACCACGCATACCGTAACCGTTACCGACACCCTGGGAAGACAGGTAAAGGTGCCGGCCAGAATCGAGCGCATTGCCTGCTTATGCCCCTTTTCGGGTGACGCCGCGGTTATGCTAGGGCAGGGCGACAAGATAGTGGCAGTAATAGGGGGGCTGAAGCGGGAGGTGTTGCTGACGGAGATATGCCCCGCGGTTAAGAGCGCCGCCGTACCGCGGGTGAGCGGCACCATAAACATCGAGGAGCTGATCCGTTGCGACCCGGACGTAGTCTTCGTCAAGAACGACACGGCGCTGAACGAAGCGGAGGTCGACAAGCTGAACCGGGCGGGCCTGACCTTTGTAGTGGTGGATTTTCGCAGCATGGAAGAGCAGCGGTACGCCATGAGGCTGATGGGCCAGGTTCTCGGGGCCAGCGAAGAAGCGGAAGAATACAACCGTTACTACGAGAGTTGCCTGGAGCGGGTGCGCAAGGTAGTGGAGCAAATACCGGCGGAGCAGAGAGTCCGGGTCTATCACTCGCTTAATGAGGCCACTCGCACCGACTACACCCAGAGCCTGCCGGCGGACTGGACCCAGGCGGCGGGGGCCATCAACGTTTCCGTAAACCAGCAATTGAAACTGGTGGAAAACGAATACTACGCCACCCTGGAACAGATTCTGCAGTGGGACCCGGATGTGATTATTTGCAACGAGCCCGCAACCTTAGATTACATCATGAGCAACGAGCAATGGAGCCCTCTTAAGGCGGTAAAAAGCCGCAAGGTATACCTGATGCCCATCGGGGTTTCGCGGTGGGGCCATTTTAGTTCCCTGGAAACGCCCCTGGCGGTACTCTGGACGGCCAAGACCCTGTACCCGGACCGCTTCCGCGACCTCGATATGGTGGCGGAAACCAAGTTCTTCTACCGCCAGTTCTTCGATCTCGAGCTCTCCGACGAGATGGTTTCTCAAATTTTGTCCGGAGAGGGCCTGCGCTTGCCCAAGCAGGCAGAAGCAAAGTAGGCAGAGGGAGGAGGCATTACTTGCCATGCGCACCTTTATAGCCATCGACGACACGGATAATATCCATACGAAGCGAGGAACCGGCAAGCTTGCCGCTGCCCTGGCCCAGATGATTGAGGAGCGCGGGTGGGGACGGGGCAGCCTGATCACGCGCCACCAGCTATACGTGCATCCGGATGTGCCCTATACCTCGCATAACAGTTCCATGTGCTTTGTTTCGGAGCTGAAAGAAGAATATCTCGGTGACCTGATCGAGCTTGCCGGTGACTTTCTGGCCAAGGAGAGCGCGGAAGGGTCGGATCCCGGCCTATGCGTGGCCGTGGCCGGGCGGATCCGCAAGGTGGAGGCACTGGTGGACTACGGGCGAAGGGCCAAGGTTAGCGTGCTCACTAAAGCGGAAGCATACGGTCTGGCGGAGGAACTGGGAGTGCACCTGTCCGAGCACGGCGGCACGGGCCAGGGGGTGGTGGGCGCCCTGGCTGGGGTGGCGCTCAGGCTAAGCGGCAACGACGGGAGGGTGAGAGGCAAGCTTCAGGTCGAATCGGAGGCAGGAGTGGCCACGGTCCGGGAGATCCTGAGGCAGGCCCGCGTTTCCCGGGTTCAGAGCCTGGACGGTCGGGTCTTGGGGAACGACGAGCTGATCAGGTTGGGAGACAGGGTAAAGGCAGTTATGCTGGGCGGAGAGCCGGTACTGCTCGTGACACCGTTGGCGCAAAGCGCCGGCGGGGCCAAATGGCAGACCTTGACCAAGGAGCAGCTGAGGGCTTTCTAGGGAGTTGTTACCGGGAGGTCCCTCGGCGCGGGCGGGGTTGTGCAGCAGCAGGGCGGTGCATACCGGAAAGGGGGTGGCTAGGCGCAACGACTTTCTGGGCTTCGCGACATACCTACGCTATTCCACCGGTACATCGATTAGTGCCACCACAGCTTATTGCGCGTAATGGGGGCCGAACCGGAGCGGGCGAAGACCGCCTGGCCCGGGGTTACGCCAAGGCAAAAGAAGGGGAGGCAGGAGCATGTTTCTTAACCGGTTTAGGAAGCGGACTCCGTTGTTCGTTTTCTTATCGGTTCTCTCAATGCTTTTCATGCTTTCTGTGGCCAGTGCCTGGCCGGCATTCGCCGGCGGCGGAGGGGGCGGCGGTTCTGGCGGGGGTCAGAGCGAACCCTTTGCCTTTATAGGAGCCTACCTCACAACTGTCACCGGTAATACCTTTGCCGACATTCAGCCACTGACTGGTGCGGAGATTCAATCGGTAATGCCTACCATTAGGTTAGAGTTCAACAAGAACGTGACTTCGGAAACCGTATGGTCGGAAAATCAGGCCTGCTTCATTCTGCGCGAATCCTCCGGTAACCAGGTGCCTATAATCGTCACCAGGATCGGCACCGGAAGCCAGGATTCGCCGACCGAGCAGAAACGCAACGTATTCATCGCGCCCCAGACCGAATTAGTCCCGGGTAAAAGCTACGAGATAGTGATTAGTGCGAAACTCAGAGCTCAAGCCGGGACCGCTCTAGGGGCGGATAAGACGGTCAACTTCTCCGTAGCCCCGGCAGCGGCCCCGCCGGCAGACGGCGCCGCCGGCCAGCCCCAGATCGAGCCGTCAGCGCCAGTTACATTCACCGACATTGCGGGGCACTGGGCGCAACGGGATATCGAGTTCATGGCCGAAGCAGGTATGGCCGAGGAGGTTGCGCCGGGCAAATTCGGTCCCTCGGATCCGGTTGGCCGGGCGCAATTTGCGGCCTTCCTGAATCGTTGCCTGGGTATCCAGGAAGTCAGGCCGGAGCAGGGACACTTTAAGGACGTACCGGCTTCATCCGGATATTACGGCGCGGTGGAAACGTCACTTGCTAACAGGCTAACGGTCGGTTACGGTGACGGCACTTTCAAACCGGACGCAGGTATCACCCGCCAAGAAGTGGCCTGCGTGATCTCGCGCGTGCTGGCCAGAGCCGGCAGGCCGATCGCGGTTGTCGGGGCGGATGCAACACTGGCCCGCTTCACCGACGCTTCCCGGGTCAGTTCGTGGGCCGAAGAGGCGGTCGCTGCCGTGGCCAGTCAAGGAATAATGGTGGGTAGGGAAAGCGGGCGCTTCGCTCCTCAAGATACTATCAATCGAGCCGAGGCCATGGTGATACTGAAGCGCGTGAAGGAATTACTCGGCCGGGCGTAAGGCACGCTTACAACGTGCCGGTTGTTGATAATGTGGACTGATCGGTGGAGGCCCGTCATCCTTCGTCAGGCTGAACCCGGGCGGGGACAGGAATCGACGTAGGATTGGGAGCCAGAACCGCCAGCCAGGCAAACCGGGTACACACCTGTGCGGGGTTGGCAAGGTCCTGGCCGCCCAATAATGAATGTACATGCATGGTGTTGAAGAATAGAGAAGGCCGGCGCCCGCTGGCGCAGCCTATGCCTAGGCTGCCACCACGGGGCTCATAGCGAGAATATGCGTGTCCGCCGCGTGCCAGCAAGTATTGACACCCTGGCATGGGGGGCGCTATGCTTAAACAAGCATAACGTTTCCGCACCAGGTAGGTCCGAAGGGGCACGCCCTCTTCTCCGGTTCTGGCCGCCTACGGTCGAAGGACCGCCAGCGGACTTGCCAGCCTTACCAGGTGCTCAAGGGCGTAGGAAAACTGGCTTGTCTATGGTAGCAGGTACCAGCTTGTGCTTGAGTCTAGTGGATTGTGCCAACCGTACTAGCTCAATGCGGGTATAGCCCGAAATGTGGGCATAGCCGAGTAGGCATCCCGTCGAGGAGGCTTCCCTGAACGGCCCTTCCGGTTGGAGATGGCTCCGGTCTTCAATTCGTGTTCCGCCTACGACCTGGGCGGGGAGATTCGGAGATTCAGAAGAAACGCCGTGGGGGAGCAGGTCAAGCAGGGAAGGCAGGTATTGGGGGTGCTCACCTTCGGTGAAATCAAGAGCCTCGGCCAGCTACTCCTACCTTGAAGAGTAAGGCCGAGGTAGCGGCGGGTGGTAGGGTTGGGTCTCCAGCCATGGCAATTGCTAGCGATTGACGAGCTAACCAGCTTCTCTTTTCCCGCCTCTTGTCAGGACTTGGTGCAGGAAGCAGGGGAAAAGGCGTCCCGGGTAATAGGGCTTCGCCGCCTGGCTGCAACTGTGGAGGAAGACGGCAAGACAGTGGAGCTCGGGCGCTGGGGCTTCGGGGACCGTGCTCCTTCAAAGGAACGGCTTCGGCATCTGGGCAAAGAGGTCCTGGTGCACGTCATGTCTGGCGTGGTGAAGGGACGGATATACCTGGAGCTGGGGCACAGGCCTTCGGCGCAGGAGCGGTGGGTTCTGAGGCTCTTGGCTCGCCGCTTGGAGGATTTGATCGCCACAAGGGAGATGGCACGGAAGGCCCGGCAATGGGAGCGGGCCTTCCGCGCCGTCCTCAACAACGTTCACAACGGGGTCTTCATTTTCGAGCCCGGCGGCCAGGTCTTGGAGGTAAACGACTCGGTGCTCGGGCTGTACGGGCTGGCGGACCGGGCGGAGGCCCTAGGCCGGTGCTTCTGGCGGGACTACTCCGCTCCCGGCTGCCGCCGGGAAGAAGTGGATCGATGGTGGGCCGAGGGGGCGGAGGAGGAAAGCCTTCACCTGGAGTGGCTGGCCCGGCGCCCCTCCGACGGCTCGGTTTTTGAAGCCGAGGCGCGCTTTGCCAAGGTGGACTTCTGCGGCCGCAAGGCCCTGTTGGCTACGGTTCGGCATAAGAGGAGGTTTAGGGGCGACCGCGGAGACCTGCTGCGGAGCGTCTTCGACCACAGTCCTACTGCCATGTATATAGTGAGGGAGGGCCGGTTTGAGATGGTAAATCCGCAGTTTGAGCGGCTTTCCGGCTACTCCCGGGAGGAATTGATCGACCGAGAGTCCTTGAGCCTGGTGTTCCCCGAGGACCGGGAGAAGGTGCGGCAAGCAGCGGTGCGCATGCTCAAGGGTGCTAACACCCGGCCTTATGAGTTCCGGGTGGTTACCAAGCAAGGCAGCCTCCGGTGGGTCGAGGAGACGGTCACATCTTGGGAGTACAGCAACCGGCGGGTCACCTTGGGCAGCGTAGTGGACATCACCGAAAAGAAGCGCTTTGCCCAGAGGCTGGAATATGTCAGCCTGCATGACCAGCTTACGGGGTTATATAATCGCGTCTATTTCGAGGAGGAGCTCCGGCGCCTAAGCAACAGCGAGGACTGCTACCCTGTGAGCGTGATTGTAGCCGACGTCAACGGCCTCAAACTCGTGAATGACACCCGGGGCCACGAACGGGGGGACGAACTGCTGGTGGCCTGCGCCCGGGTCCTTCAGCGCACTTTGCGCCGCTCGGACGTGGTGGCCCGAGTGGGGGGAGACGAATTCGTGGCCATTTTGCCCAAGACCGATGAGGCGGCCGGCACGGCCATACTGCACCGGTTGCAGGCGGCGGTGGAGGAGCATAACCACCGGCACCCGGAGCTGCCGTTAAGCGTTAGCTTCGGTCTCGCCACGGCCCGAACGCCGGAAGAATCCCTGCGGGAAACCTACCGCCAGGCCGACGACCGGATGTACCAGGAGAAGCTGTACTCGGAAACCACTGCCCGCGGTCAGGCCGTCAACGCCCTGGTGGCCGCCCTGGCGCAGCGGGACCATTTTGCCGAGGGCCACGCCCGGCGACTGGCCCACTGGTGCCGGAAGGTGGGTGAGCGTCTCGGGGCTTTCCAAACAGCAACAGGCCAATTTGGCCCTTCTGGCCAGGGTTCACGACATTGGTAAGCTAGGTATTCCGGATGCCGTGCTGTTCAAGCCCGGGCCTTTAAGCAATGAGGAATGGGAGATCATGCGCCAGCACCCGGAAAAGGGCTACCGCATCGCTCTGGCCACGCCGGAGCTGGCCGGGGTGGCGGACCTCATCCTCAAGCACCACGAGCGCTGGGACGGATCGATCAGGGTACCCCTTGGGACTAAAAGGCGAAGAGATCCCTCTCGAGTGCCGCATCCTGGCCATCATGGACGCCTTCGACGCCATGGTCAACGAGCGCTGCTACCGCAAGGCCAAGACTCTCGCCGAAGCCATGGAGGAGATACGCCGATGCGCCGGCACTCAGTTCGATCCACGGCTGGCCGACTTATTCCTCCAGATGGTGGCCGAGTGCGGGTGGGTGGAAGGTTCCGTCGAGCCTAACCGGGAATAGCCTGACGGGCAGGCTGCAAATTACCGGGTTTGAGGGAACCAGCCCCTTTCTACATCCATTCTTTTGGGCTTAACCGCTATGTGCCGGGTGATTTTTCGGTAGGCTCGGGAGCCCTGCCTTCACCGGCCGGCTAGAGAATAGATGCGGGGCAGGCGGCCCGATATATTGGGGGTGAAACCAGGGGGTAAAAGTGGTGGGCACTGAAGAGATAAAGAAGGCGGCTGTCCCGATCCTGAGACGGTACGGTTACCAGGCCCCAGGCTGGAGGGCCCGGGCCTGAAATATCGCCACCCCAAGGCGCGGGTAAACCCCGGGCCTTTCGCGTTTTTTGTTTCTTGGAGGCCGTGGCGCCGCCACTGGCGGCCGGTTAGCAAGGCCGGCAAGGGGGTGAAGCCGTGTTGAGAAGGCCGAAGAGAGGCAACTGTCTTGCAGTCATGGGCGAGGCAGGCCGCGTGGTTAGGGTCGTAGGGGTGGTAGAAGTCTAGGGGGAAGTAGGTAGACGGTTTTGAGATTCTTTCATGCGACGGCAGGCCGGCCAGGGTGAGGATTAACTGCACCCTGGAATTCATGAGCCAACCGACATCTGGAAGAATGAGGCAAGACAGGCTCGGTAGTAGGACAGGGCGGGACCGGCGTAAGATTTCCCGAAAGGGGGCGCCGGAGTGCCGCGCAAGGCCGGGAGGAACGGCAAGGCCAAAGGAGGACGGCTGACGGTGAGGGTGCTGGGAAGCCCTTCGCCTGAAGCGCTGAAGCAGGCGTACTCGCTGGTGGCCAAGAAGCTGGTGAGGGAGCTGACCCGGGAGTGCGGGCGGCTGTCTACGTCCGAGTGAGCACCGAGGAGCAGGTGGAGACCGGCTACAGCCTGGCGGAGCAAAGAGAAGCCTGCATCCGCCGGGCCAAGGAACTGGGGGCGACTTCCATAACCGTGTACGCCGACGAGGGGGTTTCGGGTGCCACCCTGGACCGGCCCGGCCTTTCCGCCCTGCGCCGCGAGGCCCGCTCCGGCCGCATCGAGCTGGTCGTGTGCCGCGACCCCGATCGTCTTTCGCGCCGGCTGGCGCACCAGCTTCTTCTCACCGAGGAACTGGAGCGGTGGGGCGTACGGCTGGAATTCATCAGCTTCGAGTGGAAGGATACTCCCGAAGGTCGCCTCTTTTACGCAGTGCGGGGAGCCATAGCCGAGTACGAAAGGGAGAAGATACGCGAGCGCACCACCCTGGGCAGGCTGCAGAAGGCCCGTCAGGGAGGTATTCCCGTAGGGCTCGATCTGTACGGGTATACCTACAATCCCGAGACCGGTCGGGTAGAGGTCAGGGAGGAGGAGGTGGCGGTAGTAAGGGAGATATTCGTCCGGTTTGCCGGCGGTTGGGGTTACAGCGCCATCGCCCGCTGGCTGAACGAGCAAGGGGTGCCTACCAGGCGCAGGAAGGGCCCGTGGCACCGGCAGGTTGTGGCTCAGATTATCGCCAACAGCGCCTATGCGGGCACCTGGTACTACCGCCGCCGGGACTTTGCCGGAGGCAGGCGGGGCCAACCGGTCCCGCCCGAGCACTGGATTGCCGTCCCGGTGCCGGCCCTGATCCCGGAGGACTTATGGCTGGCCGCCCGGCAGAAGGCCGAGGCGGCGCGGCGGTTGTGGGCCAGCCGAGGCAAACACGATTACCTGCTGTCGGGGCTCGTGACCTGCGGTGACTGCGGTTTGCCCATGAGCGGCACCTGGATGAGCTGCTGGGGGAAACCGGACCGCCGCTACACCTGCCGGCGTCATGCCGCGGGCAGTAGGGGCGGTGGGTGCCGGCCGACGAAGGTGGTACTGGCCCGCCCGGTGGAGCAGGTGGTGTGGGATCGGGTAAAGGCGTGGCTGGGAGATAGCGAGACCCTGGCGCGGGAGGCCACCTCCGCATGGCCGGATGCGGAAGAGCTGCGGCGGGAATTGGCCCGGGTGGATAGACTTCTGGTCGAGACCGAGCGGGGGCGCCAAAACGTGCTGGCCGCTCTGGCCGGGGGCTGGTTCGACCTCGATGCCAGGACGAGAAACATGCTGGCGGAGCTGAGGCACAGGGCGGAGCGTCTTAACCGACGCAAGAAAGAGATCGAGGCGGAGATAGCGCGGGGTACGGGAGGTGGGCCGGACCCGGTCGGATTGCGCCTGGCCGCGGCAAGCCTGCTGGCCGGAATCGACGCCTTTGCCTTTGAGGAGAAGAGAGAGCTGGTGCGCGCCCTGGTCCAACAGGTTGTGGTGACCGGCCGCCCGAGGGCCGGCGACGCCTGCGGGGATTTAACGGTGACCGTGGTGCCCAGGACGGAAGAGGCACCGGACGGTGGCAATCCTTTCCGCCGGGCATTGACTTTAGGCCGGAAATACTGATGCACCTTAGAGCACTCAAAAAATACGCCCACGAGGTCTCCCTCTTTGAACCTATCGGCATCGATAAGGAAGGCAATGAGGTGACGCTCATTGACGTGCTGGGCACGGAACCGGATGCCGTGGCCGAAGTCGTAGAGCGGGGCTACGATTACGAACGGGTGAAACACCACCTGTCAGGACTCCACGATCGAGAACGCCAGGTGCTGGAGCTGCGGTACGGCATTCTGGGAGGGTTGCGGCGCACCCAGAGGGAGATAGCCAGGCGCCTGGGCATTTCGCGCAGCTACGTTTCGCGCATCGAGAAGAAGGCCATTCAGAAGCTCATCCAGGAACTGGAGAGGACCGCCCCCGACCGGCCCGCTCACCAGATATAGGGGAGGGCTAGGCCGGACAGGCGTAGGCGATGCACAGCGCCCGGTGGTGGCCGCGTGATATTCTGCCAGTGCTGAGATGGGGGTAGTGTGGGTTACAAACCGGGTGCTCCTTTATCGGGGAGAAAAAACCGCCGCGTCTGCTAGGGGTGGAGAAGGAGTTGCCGCCTTACCGGTTATCGGTCTGGCTCCTCCTGCCGACCCGCAGCCGGACAAGGTCCATGGCCAGGCATAAGGAGGAACCTCTGCCCCAGGCCTGCCACCTTCGCTTCAAGCCCGCGCCGCAGTACTGACCCAGGAAGAACGCGCCCACGAGCGGCGGGAAGCTGAACCAGGCCCAGCCGATACCCAGACTCAGGCGCAGGGCTACTATGGCCGGTACGGGCAAATGAATGGCCAACACCCACGGTACGGAAAACCTGGGCACGCCGGCCCGCCAGTAGCCGAAGGGCAGGTTCAGCAAAAGCACCAGAAATACCAGAAAGACCAACCTAAGCGTGGCTTATGGACCCCCTCTGGCAGGGCCGGGCTCATGGTTCGACCTCTATCTGGATAATAATCATGATAATCGGCGCCGGCCACATGCCAATCACCTTTACGGGTACTACGGCGGTAAACCGCAGTTCCTGTCCTCCTCCCTTGACTCTTCCGGCCCCATTATAGCACGGCGGGGCCCGGGCAGCATTGATCATTGGGCGAAAGCCGCCGGGCGGCAAAGTTCCAGAAGGCCTCCACGGCTGGCGAAGTTTCCCGACCGCGGCCCACCAGGAAAAGCTCCCTCCTCAGATCCAACCCCTTTACCCGCAGTGCTGCCACTTTCCCCAGGTGGACCGATCTTTCCGCCGCCAGATGGGTCACAAAAGACAACCCCAGCCCGGCTTCCACGGCGTTGACCACCGCCTCGGTGCTGCCCAGAGTCATCACCGGCTCGGGAAGCCGAATACCCAGGGCGGACAGTCGCTCCACCAGCACCTTCCGGGTGCCCGAGCCGCTTTCCCTCCAGATAAAGGGCTCTCCCTCAAGATCTTGAGGTGACACCTCCCGTAATCCCGCCAGGCGGTGGGCCGGGGGTACGATCAGGACTATCTCGTCTTCGGCTAAAGGCCGGAACTTCAATCCTCTGATCGGGCTCTTGGCCCCCACTACCCCCAAGTCCAGCTCTGCCTCCCGCACGCCCTTGAGCACCTCGGCGGTATCGGCGATGCGCAGGGTTACCTGCAGCCCCGGATACCGGCTTCGGAAACCAGCGATGAGGCGGGGCAGAAGATACTGTCCCGGCGTGGTGCTGGCTCCCAGCAGGAGTTCTCCCTGCAGGAGCTGCTCCAGCCCGGCAATCTCCTGGCGGGTCCTGTCCAGGCGGCGGAGTACCTCTTTGGCCGTGCGGTAAAAGATCCGGCCGGCAGGAGTCAGCCTTGCTTCCCGGCCGCGGCGTTCCAGCAGCCGCGCACCGCAGTAACTCTCCAGCGCCGCCAGCTGCTTGCTGACCGCCGGCTGGGTAAGGTGCAGGGCACGCGCGGCGGCAGAAAGCGTACCGATCTCCACCGTGGTCACGAAGGTCTCGAGCCATTCGAGCTGCATGACGCCTACCCTCCTTTGGGCACCCGCGCTTCGTCCGGTTCCTCCCGGCGCCTCACGGGCCCGGTCCTGACCGGCCGGTCACCCGCCGGGGTTCACCGGCAAATAAGGGTAACCCTACCCGGTTACTGGGGCTCAAAATCCACCACTTCGACCAAGGCCGTGATCAGGCCGGCCTCCCTTATCACCCTGGCCTTACGCTCCAGCTTTACCCCCGCCAGCGCTTCCAGAGCCGCAAGCTCATGCTCGGTGTCTACCTCCAGGGCCAATCCGCAGAGGGAACTGAGCTCGCGGGGAACGGGAACCAGCCTGACCCTTACCCCGGCCTGTCTTGCCGCCTTCTCCGCCTTCAGCGCGTAGTGGGTGGAGGGAAAGGTAAAAAACGTTACTCTCTCGCCTCCCATGGTTACCTTCGCACCTCTCGGGCCAGCTCCCGCAAAGCCTCCAGGGCCAGATCTATCTCTTGGGCGGTGTTGAAGAACCCGGGGCTGAGCCTTAAGGTGCCGGTTTCAAGCGTGCCCAGCGTGCGGTGGGCGAGGGGCGCGCAGTGCAGGCCCGGCCGGGTCACAATCTCGTACTTGGCAGCCAGCCAGGCGGCGGCCTCGCCGGGCGATAGGCCCTGAAGGTTTACGGAGACTACCGGCAGGCGCCCTTCCGGACCTGGCGGCCCGTAAACGGTGAGCCCGGGTATGGTCTTGAGCCCCTCCAGGAGGCGGGCGGTCAGTTCCCGGTTGTGGCGGGCTATGGCGGCAAGGCCGGTCTGGAGCACGAACCTCACCCCCTCACCCAGGGCGGCAATACCCGGCAGGTTAGGGGTGCCGCTTTCGAACTTGTCCGGGGCGAAATCTGGCTGATCCAGGCTTTCCGATCGGCTTCCGGTTCCGCCGTATTTCAAGGGCGGCAGCGCTTCGGGGTCTCGGATGTAGAGGCCGCCGGTGCCCGGCGGGCCGAACAGGGCCTTGTGGCCGGTAAAGGCCAGAAAGTCTATTTCTGCCGCTTCCACGTCAATGGGCACCTCGCCTGCGGTCTGGGCGGCGTCCACCAGAAAAAGAATCCCGTGCTTGCGGGCCAGCGCCCCCACCTCCTCCACGGGCAGGAGGGCGCCGGTCACGTTGGAAGCATGGGTCATGGCGATCAGACGGGTATGGGGGCGAATGGCTTCCTGCACCCGAGCCATTTCCAGGCTGCCGGAAGGGCTACAGGGAAGGATAGTGACCTCCACCCCCTGGGCCGAAAGGGCGGTTAGAGGCCGGGCAACGGAATTGTGTTCTAGACCGGTAGTTATTACGTGGTCGCCGGGCCGGAGCAGGCCCCTCAGGACCAGGTTCAAAGCCTCGGTGGCGTTGGCGGTGAAGACTATTTTCTCCGGCTCGCCTGCGCCGAAGAGCGCGGCCAGGGTCTCCCGGGTCTCCAGCAGCAGGCGGCCGGCACTGACCACGCCCGGGTGGCCTCCTCTCCCCGGCGTCCCGGTCAGCGAACGCAGGCACCGGTCGGCGGCCCGGTATACCGACTCGGGTTTGGGCCAGGTGGTGGCGGCGTTGTTGAGATAGACCAAGGTTACCGGCTCCTCAGGGTTAGGATGAGGGTCCACTCGCCTCCGGCCGGGCCTTCTTCGGCCACGTCGTAGTGGCGGGAGCGGGCGAGGCGGGTGATGTTGTCCTTGGCAGCGGGGGTATCGCCTCGTACTTCTATCACCCCGGCACCCCGATCCATGGCCTGCTTGGTTTTCACCAGCGGCAGAGGGCAGCTCAGTCCCCGTACATCTAAGGTTTCTTTGAACTGACCGGTCATTCCTTTTCACCTCCCTATGCTTCCCGGTATGCCAGACCCACGGCTACTGCTACCGCCAAGCCTATCCCTACTGCGATCTGCCCGTACAGGGTGGGTCCGGCCGGGCTGCTGGCCAGCATGAAGTTGTGGGCCACTCCCGCGCCCACCAGCATGCCCGAGAAGGCGAGTCCGGCATCGCCGTCCCCTTCTCCCCAGAGCACTATCTGCCGCAGCGGGCAGCCGCCCAGCAATACCGCGCAGACCCCGGTGAGGAACAGACCCAGGAAGTTCCACAGGAAGCTGGTGTGGGCCACCGGCTGGTCGGCAAAGCCGAGGTGGAATTGTCCCAGGAACAGGTTGGCAACCAGGGCCGCCAGGAAGATGAGGCCGTAGCCCTTGAGCAAGTAGGTATCCCTCACCAGCAACAGGTCCCGGAAACCGGCGCTGAGGCAGAGCCGCGCCCGCTGGGCCAGCGCCCCTCCGATCAGGCCGGCCACCAGAGAGACTACCAGCGGGGCGTGTAGAGATCCGGGCGGCTTGGCGCTGAAGAATACCGGCCCTCCGGCCTCGGCGTTGAATACCGGCTTGAAGACGACCAATACCAGCAGGGCGATCATTATCAGGGGCATGGCATAGCCCCCGGCCCGGAACCGCGACGGGTGAGCGCGGCCCAAATTAAACCCGGCCTTCAGGAATTGCGTTCCGAAGGCCACGCCGGCGAAGAACCCCAGGAGGCCGGCGACGGCGTTGAGATCGCCTCCCGCCAGGCGCAGTATGGCCCGGAGGGGGCAGCCCAGAAACACCAGGGCTCCGATCATCATGAACATGCCCAGCAGGAACCGGATGAAGGGCGCGGAGCCCTCTCTAACCCGAAACTCACCGGCGATCACGGCGCTAAGGAAGGCGCCAAGGCCCAGCCCCAGGATCTCCGGCCGGAGGTACTGCACCGTGGCCGCCCGGTGCAGGCCGAGGGCTCCGGCGATGTCCCGCACGAAGCAGACGATGCAGTAGCCCATGTTGGGGGGGTTGCCCAGCCTCACCAGCAGGGCGGCGGAAAGCCCTATGACCGCTCCGGTCAGTACAATGAGGAGATTCTTGTTCACCGAATACATGAACCGAGCCTCCTATGTATTGGTTTGATGGGCATTGTATTCGGCCTTAAGTGTGAGAATCCTTCATACAGAGAATAACGGATCGTTATAGATCAAACGGCGGAATCCTTCCCGAAGACCATTTCCCTGGCAGCGGGCCAGGACGCTCGTAGGGCGCAGGGCTTCGGCCGGCAACCGACACCGGGAACAATCCACTCCCCGGACGCGAACCTGCAATAGTCAGGCGCGGTTGCTTGATTCCGGCTGCGGGGAAGGCTATCATGGGCGTGGAGATACCGGTCCCGGTAGGCCCGGGCGGCTTGGAAACCGAGGCGCCACGCATAGGGAGTGGGTGGTAGTGTCCCGGCTGGTGTATCTGGACAACAGTGCGACCACGCCGTTACGGCCCGAGGTGCGCGAGGCGATGGTGCAGGCCCTGGAATCTACCTGGGGAAACCCCTCCTCCCGTCACGGGCTGGGACTGGCGGCGGAAAAGGCAGTGAACCGGGCCCGGGAGAGCATTGCCCGGGCGCTGGACGTTCTGCCCGAGGAGATCGTATTTACCTCCGGAGGGACCGAGGCCAACAACCTGGCCCTGAAGGGAGCGGCCCGGGCGCTGAGACGGCGGGGAAGGCACATAATCACCAGCGCGGTGGAGCATCCCTCGGTGCTCAACGTTTGCCGGCAGCTCGAGGCCGAGGAGGGGTTTGAGGTCACCTACCTGCCGGTAGACGCGGGCGGGGTAGTGGACGCGGAAGGAGTGGCCCGGGCTCTCCGTCCGGATACGGTGCTGGTCAGCCTCATGCACGTCAATAACGAGGTGGGAGCGATCCAGCCCGTCGAGGAGGTGGGCCGGCTGCTCGCCGCCCGGCAGGACAAGGTATGCTTTCACGTGGACGCCGTCCAGTCTTTCGGCCGGCTGCGGGTGAAGCCCCGGACCTGGAAGGCGGATCTCCTGACCCTGAGCGCCCACAAGATAGGGGGTCCCAAGGGAGTGGGCGCGCTCTACGTGCGGCGGGGTACGCGACTGGTGCCCTTAATGAGTGGTGGGGAACAGGAGGGGGGCTTAAGGCCGGGCACGGAGAACGTTGCCGGTATCGTGGGGTTCGGGACGGCGGCCGAGCTGGCCGTCAGGGAGGCTCCCACGGTAGTGCCGCGGCTGGCGGCCCTGAGGCAGCGGCTGCGGGAAGGTATTGAGAAGGAGGTGGGAGGGGTCCGGTATAACGGCCCGCCTCCGGAGGCGGCAGCTCCTCACATTCTGAACCTCTCCTTTCACGTTCCGGCAGAGTGGCTGCTACATTTTCTGGAGGAGGAAGGCATATACGTATCCAGCGGGGCTGCCTGCCATTCCCGGAGGCCGGAGCCCAGCCACGTGCTGGTGGCCATGGGCTTGGAAAAGCCCGAACTGGAAAGCGCCATTCGCTTCAGCCTTTCTTTCTTGACTACCGAAGAAGATATTGACTACACTATAGCCAAGCTGCGGGGGCTGGTGCCGGAACTTCGCCGGTTGGCCGGGTCCGGTGGCCGTCCCTAGAAGCGGTCTCGGGGGTGCGGGGTATGTACCAGGTGGTGCTCGTCCGTTACGGCGAGATCGCCCTGAAAGGCCAGAACCGGTACTGGTTTGAGCGCACCCTCCTCAACAACATCCGGCGCCACCTGAAGGACTTGGGCCCCCGCCGCATAGGAACGGTAAGCGGTCGGGTCATTGTCTCCCTCGACGGCGACTGGGAAGAGGTTAAGGAGCGCCTGGCCCCGGTATGCGGTATAGTCTCCTTCAGCCCGGCCCGGGTGGTGGCCAAAGACATGTCGGCCATCTGCCGGGCGGCGTTGGAAGAGATGTCCTCGCTGGCCTTTGACGGTCCGGCTACTTTTAAGGTAGAGGCTCGCCGGGCGGACAAGACCTTTCCCTTTACCTCACCGGAACTGGCGCGGGAGGTGGGTGCCTTCGTACTGCGGCACCTGCCCGATCTCAAGGTTGATCTTCACCGGCCCCGATACCGCCTTTCGGTGGAGTTGCGGCGGGAGGGCACCTACGTTTACACCCGCGTGGTTCCCGGCCAGGGCGGGCTCCCGGTGGGAGTAAGCGGCCGGGGGGTGCTGATGCTTTCCGGAGGGATCGATAGCCCCGTGGCCGGATTTTTTGCCGCCCGGCGGGGGGTAGAGCTGGTTCCCCTGCATTTTCACAGCTTTCCCTTTACCAGCGAGCGCTCCAAGGAAAAGGCGGTAGAACTTTGCCGGGTGTTGGCGCGCTACGCCGGCCCTTTAAGGCTACACGTCGCCCACTTTACCGACATCCAGAAGGCCATAGTACAGCTCTGTCCGGAGGAACTGCGGGTGACCATCATGCGCCGGATGATGCTCCGGGTGGCCACCCGACTGGCCGAGGCGGAGGGTGCCATAGCCATCTTTACCGGTGAGAGCCTGGGTCAGGTGGCCAGCCAGACCATGGAGAGTCTGGCGGTTATCGGTGCCGTGACCGACCGGCCTGTCCTGAGGCCGCTGATCGGTTTCGATAAGGCGGAGATAGTGGAAAAGGCCCGCGAACTGGGCACCTACGAGATATCCATCCGGCCTTACGAGGATTGCTGCACGCTATTCGTGCCTCCCCATCCTGCCACCAAGCCCCGGAGGGAGAAGGTGGAGGCGGCGGAGTCGCGCCTGGACGTAAAAGGCCTGGTGGAGGGCTGCCTGGGCAGAATGGAAATCATAGAGATCGAACCCCGTTTTTCGGGATTTCGGGAAGGATTCCGGGCAGGTGGGGGAGAAGATGCTTGCCGGCAACGGACGAGCAAGGAAGGGGTAGAAGAGATTGAGTAAGAAGCCAACTCCCCCCGGGGTGGACGATCGGCTGCTCAAGCGGCGGCTGGTGGAAAAGTGGCTGGAAACCTGCCGGCGGGGAGAGGTTAACCCCAGGTATATCGGGAGGGCGGTCAGACGGATATACGACGAGGCCGGGCGGGTCTTCCTGGAGATCCTCCTCCGGGATCTGGAGGCAGTACACATCCGGGACCGCCACCTGGCCGCCGGGTGCCTCCTGGAACTGCCGCCGGTAGCGGAGGTAAGGACCGGGCTGCGACAGGCGGTGGCCGACCGGCGGCGGCACCTTTGGGCCCGGGGCATCTGCCTCATCGCCCTGAGCGGCATGGGCGAGCCCATAGAGGGCATCATGCACCGCTACCCGGAACTGTCCGAGGAATTGCCGGCCGTGATGGCGCGGCAGTACATCGACGCCCTGTGCGACGAAGAACTCAGCAACGGTCGGGGATGGAGCGATTTCCTGCGCAACCCCGAGGAGGCGCAGATCGAGGTAGTCAACCTGTTGACTACGGTGGGCGACGCCAAGGTGGTGGACTTCCTGTGGTGGGCGGCGGAGGAGGGCTCCCCGGCGGTAAAGGAGGCGGCGCGCCGGGCTCTGGGGCGGCTGCGGCTTTCCGGGGTAGACGTGGATCGAGGCCGGGAGACCGGCGAACGCCAGGCTTCTCCCTTGCTGGCGGTTAGGGAAGGCCAGGAGGCCATGCGCCAGTCCAGTCTGGCCCGCGCCATCTTCTATCTTACCGGTGCGCTCCAGAAGATGCCGGCCGAAGACGAGAGGGGCTTTCCGGTGCGGCTGCAGCTGATCACCGCCCTTCTCCGCGACGGGCAGGTGAGGGAAGCCCTGCGCCAGTGCGAGGAATTGGCCGTCCTCGCGGGCCCGGACCACTTTTACGGCCAGAAGGCGGAACAGCTTGCCCGGGCCATTCAGGAGGTTCTCAGGTCGGGCGGCGATGCCGCCGAGTCCGTAGCCCTGGACCCGGTTGAAGAAGCACTTTACGAGTTGCTCCAGGGCCTGCGCGTGCCTGCGCGGGCCCTCGACCGTGCCTTGGTTATATGGGATAGCTTCCTGCGCTACACGCTGGAGCCCGTGCGCCGGATAGACGATCCCCGCCTGTGGGCGGCGGCGGTTCTGGTGTGTGCCTTACTCTGGTTACGGCCGGGCTCTCAGAAGCAGGGAGAACTTGCCCGGGTGCTGGCTGGCCTGCCGGCGGTGGAGGTCAGGCAGAGGGCGGCCCTCATCTGGAATGCCCTGGGGCTGGGAGAGGACACCCGCTGGCTGCGGCGGGAAATTGCCTATCTGGAGACCCTGAACGGTAGCGGCGGGCAGGACGAGGTAAGTCGCACGGTCGAAGAATACCTTACCGAGCTGAGCTGGGATCGGTCTCCCAAGACGGTTCGACGCTACCGGGAGGGACTGGTCCTGTTTCGCGAATACTTGCTGGGTCAGGCGGAGGTGGGTACGGTGGAAGAGATCACCCCCGAGCACCTGGTGGAGTTCCTGGCCTACTGGTACGTGGGGGCGGAGGGAATAAAGCGTTCTCCGGCCAAGGCCAAGGCGCTTCTGGGCACCATCCTGAGTTTCTGCCAGTGGCTGGACATCAGGAAGGGGACCGACCTGGTACCCCCTTATTACCCGCTGCACAAGCAGTTACGGCGCGATCTCCCTCGGGCCCTGACTCTGGCCAGCGTGCTTCCCGGCTCCACTTTTGCCGGACCGCAGCGCTTCGAGCAGCAGGTGAGCGATTACTTCCGGATAGAGAGCCTGACCCGGCGTACCATGGCGGTGCAGGGCCTCCAGACGCGGGTGCAGCTGCGCGGCGTGGTGATACCGCCGGAGGGGAAGGAACTCTTTCGGCCCAACGACATTCTCTACCTCACCGTGGGCAAGCGGAAGCGGCGCTGGTACATCATCGACTCCGGGGCAGTGTTTCCGCCTCTGGCGGGTTCCTTCGTCGGCCGCGAATAGGCTGGGGGAAACGCGGGGTGCCGCTGGGTAAGCTGGGCCGCAGACTGCAACCCGATCTTCAGGTGAATCGCCTCACCGACGTGCCCCTGGAGAGCCTGTGGCATCGGGGCATACGGGCCCTCATTGTGGATCTGGACAACACCGTAACCTACTGGAACAGCCCGGTTATATCGGAAACGGTTCAGGCCTGGTTTCGGGCGGCGCGGGAGCGGGGCTTTGCCCTCTGCCTCAGCTCTAATAACGTGCGTACCCGGGCGGCGGGCATCGCTCAGACCTTACAGGTGCCGGTGGTGTCCGGGGCGCGCAAGCCTCGTCGCCGGGCCTTCCGGCAGATGTTGGAAATTTTGGGCAGCCGTCCGGAAGAAACCGCCGTGATCGGCGATCAGGTATTCACCGACGTCCTGGGGGGCAAGCGGCTGGGGCTCTATACCGTACTGGTGCGGCCGCTGGGCTCGCAGGAGTTTCTGCTTACCCGCTTTTTGCGCCGTCTGGAGCGGCTGGTCATGCGCTATTGGGGGGCCGGGGAAACTTGATGATTACGGGCCGGACCTTCGTCTTGGGCGTGATAGGCTGGCCGGTAGAGCACAGCGTTTCGCCGGCCATGCATAATGCCGCTCTGGCGGCCTTGAATCTGGACGGGGTTTACGTGGCCTTCCCCGTGCCCCCGGCCGAGGTGGGTGCGGCCCTAGAGGGGCTTTGGGCCCTGGGAGTGAGAGGGGCGAACGTGACCATTCCCCATAAGCAGGCGGTGCTGCCCCACCTGAGCGGCCTCAGTCCCGAGGCGCGGGCTGCCGGCGCGGTCAATACCCTGGTTCGCGGGGACACGGGCTGGGTAGGGTATAACACCGACGGCCCCGGCTTCATGCGGGCCCTGGCCGAGGAACTGGGGTCTCCGACGTCCGGGCTCCGGGCACTACTGCTCGGCGCCGGCGGCGCGGCCCGGGCCGTGGCCTTTGCCCTGGCCGGAGCCGGTGCGGAGGCCGTCACCGTGGCCAACCGCAGCCGGGAGCGGGGACAGGCTCTGGTGCGGGATCTGGCCGACCGCACCCGGGCTTCGGTACGCCTTGTCCCCTTGGAACCCGAAGCGCTGGCCGGGGCCCTTGCCGAAAGCGACCTCCTGGTAAACTGCCTGCCGGTGGGCATGTACCCCCGTTCGGAGGAAATGCCGCCCGTCCCGGCAGATAAGCTGGTGCCGCCCCTGATGGTCTGCGACCTCATCTACAACCCGCGGCCTACGCGCCTGCTGCTAACCGCCCGGGCGCAGGGCTGCCGGGTCATGGACGGGCTGGCCATGCTGGTGGCGCAGGGAGCGCTGGCCTTCGAGCTTTGGACCGGGCGGCAACCGCCCAAAAACGTGATGCGGAAGGCGGCCGAAGAGGCCTTGGGGCAGGGTGGGGGCCGGGACGGCCGTTTGGACGGCAGCGGGGTGGGTTCAGACCACCCGGCGCGAGAGGCATCCGGGTGCCGATTCCGGGAGGGGTAGGCGTGGGCAGCCTCCGTTTCCTGACCGCAGGAGAGTCGCACGGGCCCCAGCTCACCGTGCTGGTGGAGGGAATACCCGCGGGGCTTTCCCTGGAGGCAGAATACATAAACGGCTGGCTTTTTCGGCGGCAGCAGGGCTACGGCCGGGGCGGCCGCATGACCATCGAGCGCGACCGCGCGGAGATAGTGGCCGGTGTCCGGGGCGGGATCACCCTGGGCTCCCCGGTGGCGCTGGTTATTCGCAATCGCGACTGGGAGAACTGGCGCGAAGTAATGGCTCCCGGACCCGAGGCCAGGCTTCAGGATCGGGTGGTAACCCGGCCCAGGCCCGGCCATGCCGATCTGGCCGGGGCGATGAAATACCGCCATACCGACCTGCGCAACGTGCTGGAGCGGGCCAGCGCCCGAGAGACGGCGGCCAGAGTGGCGGCCGGCGCGGTGGCGGCACGGCTGTTGGAGGCTGCCGGGGTGGCACTGGCGGGGCACGTGGTTCAGATCGGTCCGGTGCGGGCGGAGGTGGGCCTGAATCCGGACGTTCTAGGCCGTGCCCGTTCTTCTCCGGTGTTCTGCGCCGATCCGCAGGCGGAAACGAACATGATGGCGGCCATTGACCGCGCCAGGGAAGAGGGGGATACCCTGGGCGGCGTTTTCGAGGTGGTTGCCTGGGGGATTCCGCCCGGACTAGGGAGCTACGCCCACTGGGACCGGAGGCTGGACGGCAGGCTGGCCCAGGCCCTGATGAGTATTCCCGGAATCAGGGGGGTAGAGATCGGGCTGGGTTTTGCGGCCGCCTCCCGGCCGGGCTCGGAAGTCCACGACCCGATTTTCTGGGAGCCGGGGCGCGGGTTTTCCCGCGGCAGCAATCACGCCGGCGGGCTGGAGGGCGGGGTCACCAACGGCGAGCCCCTGGTGCTGCGGGCGGCGATGAAGCCCATCCCCACTCTGGCCCGGCCTTTGGCCAGCGTGGATCTCCGCGACCGAAAACCGGTTTCGGCCGCCTACGAGAGGTCGGACGTGTGCGCGGTGCCGGCGGCCAGCGTGGTGGGCGAGGCCATGGCGGCTCTGGTGCTGGCCGACGCCCTCCTGGAGAAGGTAGGCGGAGATCACCTGGAGGAGCTAAAGCTGAACTTGGAAAACTACCGCCGGTACCTGGCGGCCTTCGGCGGGGTGGAACGAGATAGCCGAGGATAGGAACATCGTCTTGATCGGCTTCATGGGCGTGGGGAAGACCGCGGTGGGCAGGTACCTGGCCGCGGTTCTTAATCGGCGGTTTGTAGACGTGGACCTGGAGGTGGAGCGCGTCACCGGGCTCGGAATACCGGAGATCTTCGCCCGGTACGGAGAACCCCGCTTCCGGGAAGAGGAGGCCCGCGCGCTGGCACGCGTATGCCGGCACCGGGGACAGGTGATCGCCACCGGCGGCGGAGCGGTGCTGCGGCCGGAGAACGCCGAGGCCCTGCGCCGGGCGGGAGTGGTGGTGTGGCTTAGGGCCGATCCGGAGGCCATATACCGACGGGTTGGGCCGGGAGGCGGCCGGCCGCTCCTGGCCGGAGCAAATGCCCGGGAGCGCATTCGGGAATTATTGGCCCAGCGCGAGCCCTGCTACCGGGCCTGCGCCCATATGGCGGTGGATACTACCGGCCGCTCGGTAGAAGAGGTGGCGGCGGAGATTGTCCGGCGGCTCGGGTTCGCCGGCGAAGCCGCGCCCGTCGAAAAGGAGGAAAAGCGGTGAGGCGGGAGCTGTGGGTAGAGCTGGGGGCGCGGCGTTACCCCATCTACATCGGCCGGGGTATCCTGGGCGACCTCGGCGGCCTGGTTCGGCTTGTCTCGCCTTCCCCTTCCCCCGTGCTGGTGGTATCCAATTCCACGGTACAGGGACTCTTCGGCGCCCGCATCGAGGCCGCCCTCGGCGAGGCCGGCCGGCGCTTCGGGTGGGCCTTGGTGCCCGATTCCGAGGAGGCCAAGAGCCTTTCCGTTCTAGGCGACCTTTACGAGCGCGCCGTGGCGCTGGGGCTGGACCGGCGCTCGGCGGTAATCGCCCTGGGCGGAGGGGTGGTGGGGGACGTGGCCGGCTTTCTGGCCGCCACCTACCTGCGGGGCGTGGCCTACGCTCAGATTCCCACCACCCTGCTGGCGCAGGTGGATTCCTCCGTGGGCGGCAAAGTGGCGGTTAACCTTCCCCAGGGCAAGAACCTGGTAGGGGCGTTTTACCAGCCGCGCCTGGTGCTGGCGGATCTGGACACCCTGGCGAGCCTGCCGGCCCGGGAGTGGCGCTGCGGCCTGGCGGAGGTAGTGAAGTACGGGGTCATAGGCGATCCGGATCTTTTTGCCCTGCTGGAAGAAAGGGGCTTTGTCCTGGCCGACTTCACGGGCCGCGCCGACGGCGAAGGGACCAAAGGGGCGCCTGA
This sequence comes from Clostridia bacterium, assembly GCA_024653205.1. Taxonomy (NCBI): domain Bacteria; kingdom Bacillati; phylum Bacillota; class Clostridia; species Clostridia bacterium. The sequence goes on from JANLFO010000008.1 coordinate 52,414, forward strand.
CCAGGTAGACCGATCCCGAAAGCGGCCCGGTGACTCCTCCGAAGCCACGGTCGCCCGAACCCAGGCAGGCGGCTCCTCTCGGCTGGACTCTGACGTAGCCGGACTCCTGGAGGAGATCGTGTGGCGGTGCTGCCGTCTAAAGGCCCAAGTGGTGGCCCGGGACGAGCGGGAAGAAGAGGGTCACCGGATGATCCTGAACTTCGGCCATACCGTGGGCCACGCCCTGGAAGCGCTGACCGGTTACCGGGACTGGCGCCACGGCGAAGCGGTGGCCGTGGGCATGGCGGTGGAAGGGTACCTGGCGGTGCTTCTAGGCCGATGGGGCCGGGACGAACTCGACCGGTTGGAATCGCTGTTGCGCCTTTTTTCCCTTCCCACGCGGCTGCCGCCGGGCCTGGCGCCCGAGGCCATCCTGGCGGCCATGCACCGGGATAAGAAGGTCGTGGGCGGCAATCTTACCCTGGTTGTGCCGCGCCGCCTTGGGGAGGTGGAGGTGGTGCGCGGGATTCCAGAGGAGAAGGTACTGATGGCCTTGCAGGCGTACGCCTGAGCGGGTGGGACGGCCGGCACTCACCTGAAGGCGCCAGGAGGCGGAGGGTCTCCTGGTCCCGGGCCGGGCGGCCGGGAAAGGATTGGGAGCCGGGGTGAGGGTGGTGCGAAAGCGTCTGGGTGAACTGTTGTTGGAAGCGGGCTTGGTAAGCGAGGAGCAGCTGGAGCGCGCCCTGGCGGAGCAGAAGGGCACGGGAGAACGGTTGGGGAAGCTGTTGATCCGTCAGGGTGTGGTGACGGAGCAGGACATCATCAACCTCCTGGAGGTTCAACTGGGCATACCCCAGGTGCGCCTGCTTCCCGGCTCACTCGACCGCAGTCTGGCCCGCATCCTGCCGGAACCGCTGGCCAGGCGGTACCTAGTGGCTCCGGTACGCCTGGAGGGGAACCGGCTGGTGGTGGCCATGGCGGATCCTCTGAACGTGACCGCGGTTGACGATCTCCGGCTGAGGACGGGGCGGGATATTCTCCCCGCCATCGCCTCCGAAGCGGACATCGAGCGCGCCTTTTCCGAGCTTTACGGCCAGGCCCTGTCTGTGGAAGAGCTGGCCAGCGCCGAGGAGGGCGAGGGTACGCGGGTACTGCAGGCGGAGGTGTTCGATCTGGACCGTTCGGGCACCGCCGCCGGGGTAGACGCTCCGGTGGTCAAGTTGGTGAACGGCCTGCTTCAGCAGGCGCTTCGGGAGCGCGCCAGCGACGTGCACCTGGAGCCCATGGCAGAAGGGGTCAGGGTACGCTATCGGGTAGACGGCGCCCTGCGGCCGGTCATGACCCTGCCCCGGGCCCACCATGCTCCGGTGGTGTCGCGCATAAAGGTTATGGCCGGCATGGATATAGCCGAGAAAAGGCTTCCCCAGGACGGCAGAGTGCAAATCCGGGCACAAGGCCGGCAGGTAGACCTCAGAGTTTCGACCCTACCCACCATTTTCGGAGAAAAAGTCGCCATAAGGCTTTTGGACCGGGCCTCGGCCTATCTGGCCCTGGATGATCTGGGCTTCGGATCGGAGGCGCTGGCCCGCTATCGGAAACTGATCCGTCGCGCCTACGGTATGATCCTGGTCACCGGGCCCACCGGCAGCGGGAAGACCACCACCCTCTACGCCACTCTGAGGGAGATCAACACTCCGGAGAAGAACATCATTACCATAGAAGACCCGGTGGAGTACGTACTCGAGGGCATTAACCAGATCCGGGTTAACCCCAAGGCCGGGCTTACCTTTGCCTTAGGGCTTCGTTCCATCCTGCGACAGGATCCCGACGTGATCATGGTGGGCGAAATCCGCGATCGGGAAACCGCGGACATCGCCATCCGTTCTGCCAACACCGGGCACCTGGTGCTGAGCACCCTCCATACCAATGACGCGGCTGGAGCCCTGACCCGGCTCCTGGACATGGGGGTGGAGCCATTTCTTGTAGCTTCTTCGGTAATTGGGGTGGTGGCCCAGCGTTTGGTGCGTACCTTGTGCCGGCACTGCCGGCGGCCGTATGAGGTACCGGCCGGTGGAGAGGAGCACCTGCTCCTGGGCGAAGGAATTAAGACCCCCCTGACCCTCTACCGGGCGGCGGGTTGCCCCGAGTGTGCGGGAACGGGGTACCTGGGTCGAACGGCCATCCTGGAAGTCATGCCCATGACCAGTGCCCTGCGACGCCTGGTGCTCGCGCGTGCTTCCGGTGAGGAAATTGCCGCCCAGGCCGTGGCCGAAGGCATGATAACCCTCTGGGAAGACGGTCTGGCCAAGGTACGCCGGGGGCTGACTACCATGGCGGAAGTGGTTCGGGTAGCATACGCCGGCGAATGATCTGGTGGGGAGAGCAAGATGGACCTCGACGCGGTCCTACGCGAGGCGGTTCAGCTGGGAGCCTCGGACGTACATATCACCATCGGTTTGCCGCCGGTATTCCGCATTCACGGAGAGTTGCGAAGGCAAGAGCACCTGCCGGTGGTAACCCCTGCGATGGCGGAGGGTGTGCTTCGGCATCTGGTTTCGGAGGAGCTGTACCGGCGATTTCAGGAGTCCGGGGACATGGACTTCGCCTACTCGCTGGCCGGGGTGGGGCGTTTCCGGGTCAACGCCTTCAGACAACGGGGTAGCGTGGGTCTGGCCATGCGATTGATAAACACGCGCATCCCGTCCCTGGAAGAACTGGAACTGCCTCCGATAGTTGCGGAGTTGAGCCGGCGGACCAAGGGGCTGGTACTGGTCACCGGCCCCACCGGCAGCGGCAAGTCTACCACCCTGGCGGCCATGGTGGGGCTCATTAACCAGGAGCGGGCCTGCCACATCGTCACCCTGGAGGACCCCATCGAGTACGTGCACCGGCACGGCAAGAGCATTATCAACCAGCGAGAAATCGGGAGCGATACCGAGAGTTTCGGCCGGGCCCTCCGGGCCGCCCTCCGGGAGGACCCGGACGTTATCATGGTGGGGGAAATGCGGGACCTGGAAACCATATCTACCGCGATCACCGCCGCGGAGACCGGCCATCTGGTGCTGGCCAGCCTGCATACCGCCAGCGCCACGCAAACGGTTGACCGGATCATCGACGTGTTTCCTCCCCACCAGCAGTCCCAGGTGCGGGTGCAACTGGCCGATACCCTTGAGGGCATCGTTGCCCAGCAACTGCTGACCCGCGCCGACCGATCCGGCCGGGTAGTGGCGGTAGAGATCCTGGTTGCCACTCCGGCAGTGCGCAACCTGATCAGGGAGGGCAAGAGCCATCAGCTCCTTTCCGTGATGCAGACCGGCGCCAGGTACGGGATGTGCACGATGGAAGCCTCGGTGCGGGAGTTGGTGCGTCAGGGCAAGGTAGGAGCCGAGGAGGCGACCCGGGTGCTGAGCGGGTTGGCCGCTTACCAACCGTAAGGAGGTGAGCGGGCCGGAGTGCCTACTTACCGTTACCGGGCGCGCGACGCCCACGGCCGGCTTCGCGTGGGTACCCTGGAGGCGGAAAACGAGGTGGCCGTGACCCAGGAGCTTCGGCGCCAGCAGTTCTTCCCGGTGGAGGTGAGGCTCCAGCCCGCCGTCGGGCGGCTGCGCCTGCCCCTCCCTTGGGAGGAGTGGGTTTCACCGCGGCCGAAGAGCGGCGACCTGGCCTTTTTTTGCCGGCAGTTCGCCACCTTAGTGGGCGCCGGCGTGCCGGTGGTGCCCGGCTTGCGGGCTCTGGCGGAGCAGACCGCCAATCGGGCGCTCAAGACTGCCCTGCGCGGGGCGGTGGGGCGGGTGGAGGGAGGCTCGGGCCTGGCCGAAGCCCTGGATGCGTTTCCCCGCGTCTTCCCCCGGCTCATGGTGCGCATGGTGGCCGCCGGAGAAGTGGGCGGGATGTTGGACGAGGTTCTGGAGCGCCTGGCAACCCACTTCGAGCGGGAGCACGAGCTGTACCAGAAGTTGCGCTCGGCCGTCACCTACCCGGCCTTCGTGCTGTTAGCGGCATTGGGAGTGGTGGCCTTTCTGTTCCTTCACGTATTGCCCACCTTCGGCCAGTTGCTGGCCGGTCTGGAGGCTCCTCTGCCCTTACCTACGGTCATAGTGTTGGCGGCAGGGGGGGCCGGCCGTCGGTATTGGTATTTGTGGATTGTGCTGTCGGTGGCGGCGGCGCTGGCGGTAAGGCAGCAGCGGCAGACCTCCCGCGGCCGCCAGCAATGGGATCGCCTGCTGCTGCGCCTCCCCGCGCTAGGGGAGCTATACCGGCAGATTCTCATTTCCCGACTCAGCCGCACCCTGGGCACCCTCCTTCGGGGCGGGGTGCCGCTTTTGCAGGCCCTGGAGGTGGTAAAAGGAGTGCTGGGGAACGTGGTTCTGGAGCAGGGGCTGGCGCAGGCACAAGAAGGCATCCGCCGCGGGGAAAGTCTGGCCGGAGCCCTAGGCCGCACCGGGCTTTTCCCGCCCATGCTCACCGAGATGGTGGCCGTGGGCGAAGAGTCGGGAGCTTTAGACCTTCTGTTGGAACGACTGAGCCTATTCTACGACCGGGAAGTTGACGCGGCCGTGAGTCGGCTTACCAGCGTGGTAGAACCCGTTTTGATTCTTTTTCTGGGCGGCGTTGTGGGGCTAGTAATGGTATCGGTATTGCTTCCCATGCTGACCCTGATACAGAGCGTTCGTTAGCCAAAAAATTTTCCAAACCGAGGCCTGGTTGGGAGGAGAGCAGCATCGGCAGGCGAAAAAAAATATAATCCTAAATTAGGAAGTACCCGAAAGGGCAAACCCGGCGAAAGCCGGGGGCGCAAAGCTACGGGCCTACGGACGGAATGGTCTAGGGCGGCCGGGCTGCCGAGGTACGCAACCGCGGCGGCCCGGCCTCTGCATGCTAGCTCTTGGCGGGAAGGTGGTTTGCCCTGCTGGAGGCCAAAGGCATGGGGTGCCGAGCCGGCAAACCAGCAGCGGGGGTGGTGACCAGGCATTCTGACAATGACGTGGACGTCCTGAGTTATTGCCGAAATTGGGCGGGGTATGAGGTTCTAGCGGGTAACGGCGTGCGTGTATGACCCTAGGGTAAGGAGGTACGTCTATGCGAAGGCTGCTGAAGCGCGAGCGAGGATTTACCCTTATTGAACTGCTAGTGGTAATTGCGATCATCGGCATTTTGGCAGCGGTAATTACGCCTAACGCCTTCCAATCAATTGAGAAGAGCAAGGTAGCAGCTGCCGAGGCGGACTATAAGGCCATCAAGGCGGCCGCAATGAACTTTTATACGGATACTGGGCTCTGGCCTCCAACCTACACTAGTTCGGTGCCAGACTCCTACCTCACCACGACTCCGACGTCGGGTTACAATGGCTGGGCCGGGCCTTACCTCGAGCGTTGGCCCAGCCGCAATCCGTGGGGCGGTGTCTACAGGTTTTACAATAGTTCGTCCCCCCCTACAGGCCATCCGTGGGGAGCCCTTACTGGTAGCGGCACCTACAGATGGTTATATGTCGATCGAGTACCGGGGGTGGGCTCAAGCCCAACGGGCGCCGCGGCGAAGCTCAAGAACGATCTGGGAGATGTTGTCTACGTTCCCTCGTCGGGTAACGTACTTTACATCCTAATCTCCAAGGACTAACGAAAGACTAAACCGAAGGTAGCTTTTCAAGGCCTGGGGTTTGGTTTCGGTGGTCCAGGCGGGCTCTACTTGCATGCTGGCTTTCCTCATTCTGTCGCTAGGTGTAGCTATCGGCAGCTTCCTCAACGTTTGCATCTACCGCATCCCCAGGGGGGAATCGCTGGTATTCCCCCCTTCTCACTGCCCTTATTGCGGGCACCGGCTTGGGCCGGCGGACCTGGTGCCGGTGCTGAGCTACTTGTGGCTCAGGGGGCGCTGCCGGTATTGCAGGGAGAGGATTTCGCCCCAATATCCCCTGGTAGAATTAGGCACCGGCGGCCTTTTCCTGTTGCTCTGCCACCTCTACGGGCCCTCGCCCGAGCTGGTAAGCCGGCTGGTGCTGGCCTCGGGGCTCTTGGTGGCGGCGCTGATTGACGCGCGCCATTACCGCATCCCCAACCAAGTGGTGGCCTTTCTCGCCGCCAGCGGGGTGGCCCTGAATCTATGGACCCAGGAACTGGCGTGGTGGCAGGTGGCCGCCGGCGCCGGGATAGGAGGAGGAGTCTTGGCGGCGTTGGCGCTCTTGAGCCGGGGCGGAATGGGTGAGGGCGATGTGAAGCTGGCCGGGGCTGTCGGCCTTTATCTTGGTCCGGCCGGAGCAGTGATGACCTTGTTCTTGGCCGCCGCCCTGGGCGCGATAATAGGAGGGCTACTGATTCTGCTCGGCCGCCGGGGCCGAAAGGAGCCCATTCCTTTTGCCCCGTTTCTGGCCGTGGCCGCGGTAACGGTTCACACAGCCGGGGAAACACTTTGGCAATTTTATCTGTCCTGGGCGGGCTGGTCGTAGTCCACGAGGCTAGCGAAAGGGATTCTGCCCACGAAAGCCGGAGGTTCCGGGGAGGAAAAGGAGGCCTAGGCGTCGAAATGGGCCCACAGGCGGGCCTTTTGTTTTCGAACCAGGTTGGACACGAGGGGCAGTAAGCATTGCACGCGTCAAGAGACTGTGGCCTGACCTTAGTCGAACTCTTGCTGGTTATGGCGATACTGGGCACCCTGGTGGCGGTAGTGGCGCCCGAGGGCCAACGGTGGGTGCAGGACTACCGACTTAAGGAGGCGACGGAGATGGTGGCGGCCGACCTTCGCCTGCTCCGCCAGGGGGCCGTAGCCGGAGAGAGTACTAATTGGGAAATACGGTTTAATTTTGCCAGCGATCCTCACCAATATCTCATCAAACGGGGGCTAGAGATAGGGGGCACCAAGATCGTTAGGCGGCTTCCCAGCGGGATCGCCTTCGAGGGCTCGGTGGTGGTCGGCAACGGAAAGATTGCTAATGTGGTGCGCTTCAACCTGGAGGGCACGCCCAATTCCGGCTCCATAGACATAACCATCCCTCTGATGGATGAGGTTAGCCGCCGCCAGCGCTTCGTCAAGGTGGGTGGCACAACGGGCCACATCTGGGTAACTGACCGGCGTTAAGGCGCACCGGGCGGCGGGCCGGAGGGGAGCGGAGGCTATGCCCAAAGGTTACTCAGACTACCGCCCTGTCGCGGCCGGGTTCACCTTCGTAGAGGTGCTGGCGGCCTTGGCGGTCTTGGCCCTGGCGCTGGTGCCCCTGATGGACTTGTATACCCAGAGCCTGAGAGTGGGTGAGCGGGCGGGGGAAGAGAGTTTGCTCGCCTGGCTGGCGCAGGGAAAGATGGAGCAGTACCTGTATTGGTTTCGCCAATACCAGGGTCAAGGGCCCACCTTGGGCCAACGGCTGCAGGGTGACGGAGTTGACCTGGATCCCAGCGATGGGGTGGAGGCAGAGTTTAGACCCTTTGCCGGGTTTCCGGATTACGCCTACCGGGCCTTCTTGACCCCGGCTTACGGAGACGCCTCCCCGCGCCAGCTACGTAAGCTGAAAGTAGAGGTCCGGGGGCCTGGAGGGCATCAGGCGGTTCTAACTACCCTGGTGTGGTGAGGCTGGTGCGGGTGGGATGGCTGCTCTTGCGGCGGGTGACGAGCGAGGGAAGAAACGATCGGGCCGGCAAAGCGGTTGGTGGCAGGACGGCGCCGGGTTTACACTTCTGGAAATGTTGATCGCGGCGGTTCTGATGGTAACCGTAGTGGGGGCCGCCTACGCTTTGCTTCAACAGGGGGCCCTCTCCTGGCAAGTGCAGGTGGCCCGGGAGGAGGCACAGGACAGCCTGCGGGTGGCCCTGGCCAGGATGGGCAAGTATGGCCGGGAGGCAGCGGCGGTGAAGGTGGACGAGAACCACTCGGCTTTAACCCTTAAGTGGTGGGATGCCAACGAAACCAACCCCGACAAGCAATGGAAGGAGATCCGTTACCAGGTCAAGGACGGAGTGCTCAAGGAGGGGCGGGCGAGCGGCCCCCGCATCGGGTGGCTAATCAATCCCAGCTACAACTGGCGGGTTCTGGCCGATCGGGTGGTCGGCGCGGAATTTGAGCTGAAGCCTGTCGAAGGAGAGGGCGACTGCCGGTTGGTGGAGATAGCGCTGCGGGCCCAGGATAGGCGCGGAACCGAACGCCGGGTCAAGGTTGCTTTTCTGGCCAGGGCAGTCTTGCTCCCCTAAGTACAGGGAGGATAGGCGGTCGGTGCCGAAGATGGGGCGGGGAGTGAGCACGAAAAGGGCGGGTGCGCTACCCAGGGGCCTTCTCGGTCAGCGGGGTGTGGCCCTGGTAACGGTGTTGTTGGCCCTGGCTGTGTTGTTAGGATTGGGTCTGGCCGGGTTGAGTCTGGCCCTCACCTACCGGGAGTTGAGCAACACGGAGCTGAGGAGCCTGCAGGCCTTCTACGCTGCGGAAGCGGGGTTGGCTGCGGCCCTGGCGGCGCTGGGTGCCGATTGGTCCTGGTCGGGATATCCCGGCGATGATCTTCCGCCGGAGGCGGCGCTGCTGGAGGGCGAGGGCGCAAGGATCCGAGAGATTAAAGTGGAGGACCTGGGAGACATGCTCCAGATCGAGGCTCAGGGTGAGGCCGGCGGCCGGACGCGCCGGGTGGCGGCTTGGGTCCAGAGGCCGGCGTGGGCGTATGGCCTGGTCTTGGGTGCGCAGGAGGCGGTCGGGTTTACCGGTAACACCTTTCTCCGGGGCACTCTGGTTTTCGCCGGGGACGTGGAGATCGGTCCTTCGGTTCAGGTAGGTGACAGCGAGGCCAGGGACGGCTGGATCATCTCCGGAGGAAACGTGACCAATAAGGGCCGGATCTACGGTGGGGTAAGAGCTGTGGGGGAAATCAAGACCCTCAATCCCGGAGTGATCGAGGGCACCGTCCAAGAGAACGCCCCTCCTTTCCTGCCAGGGTTTTCCGCGCCTGACATGACCGCCTACCGCGACAGGGCGGCACAGGTAATCCGGGGGGACCTGGCGTGGGGCCAAGACGAACTGCAGGCGTTTATTGACGCCCATACTCCCGACGGGGCGGTTCTGTTTGTGGAGGGGAAGCTTACCCTTGGGAGTGAGGGGAACAAAGAGAGTCATGGAAACAAAGCCATCGCCTACAGCGGCCGCGCCGTCCTGGTGGCGACGAACGGCATCGAGATAGCCGCCGATATAGTGAGGGCCGAAGGCGCCGAGGCAACCAGCGCCCTCGCCTTGATCGCTGGCGGAGACATCGAGGTGGGTAACCACGAAGTGCAGGCCGTGCTGTGGACGGGATCCAACCTCAAGGTCCACAGCCAGACCAAGATTGTGGGGGCGGTGGCAGCATGGAATCTGGATCGCCAGGGTGAGGCCGATCCAATGTTCGAACTTTCTTATGACGGGCAACTAGTGGGCCTATTCTTGGGCCCTGGCTCGCCCCTTCTTTCCTCCGCGGTCGCTCCTCGGATTGTCCGTTGGTGGACGAAGGATTTGTAAGGGGTGGGAAGGTGGGTAGGGGGCTAAGCGCCTTCCGGGTGGGTCGTCGCAGTTATCTCGGCTTCGATTTGGGGGCCTCGGCGGTGCGGGCGGTGGAGGTAGTCGGGCTTGGGAAGCGGTGGCGGGCCCGGACGGCGGTAACCCAGGCCCTTCCGCCGGGCGCAGTGGCTGACGGAGCGGTACGGGCTCCGGCGGTGGTGGCGGAAATTCTAAGAGATTTGGCGGCCGGGCAAGGGTGGCTGGGACGCAAGGCATTTGCCTCCGTGGGCGGCAGCCGCCTCATTACCCGGCACTTGCGCCTGCCCCTTATGCCCCGGGCGGAGCTGGAACGGGCCCTGAGGTATGAGGCCGAGCAGTATTTGCCGGTGGGGATGGCGGAGCAGAGCGTGGATTTTGCCTTGCTGGGGAAGGAGCGGGACGAAGAGGGGGAAATGTGGGCGGTGCTGCTGGCCGCCGTTCCCTTGGAAATGGCCCGCAGCTATGCGCAAGTGTTTGAGGCGGCAGGGCTCTCGTTGGTGGCACTGGATATCGTGCCCCTGGCCTGGCAACGGGTGCTGGTCGCGGCGCTGGGCGATTCCCCGGCGGAGCGGGCGGTGGGGGTAATCGACCTGGGGTATTCCTGCACCCACATAGTGATTCTGTACGGCTCCCAGGTGGAGCTGTGCCGCTCGCTGCCCCAGGGCTGGGGGTCGTCGGCTGCGGCTTCGACGGCTTACGAGGTGGCGGCCACCGCGGCAGCGGCAAATCCGGCGCCCTCCGCGGGCCGGGCCTGGGAGGATGCCTTAGAGGGCATTTCCTACGAGGTGCGCCGCTCGGTGGATTTCTTTCGGGCCCAGCGGCGGTCCGCAGGCTGGGGTAGCCTATACCTCAGCGGTGCCTTAGGCCAGTCTTCGGAAGTCTGCTCCTGGCTGGAGGCGGAGATCGGGTTGCCGGTTAAGCCCCTATGGCCCTTGATGGAAGGCCTGTCCGTGGATCCGGAAGCAGCCGTGGCCCTGGGAACCGCGTTACGGCAGGTGATACCTTAGTGCCGGCGGTCAATCTTTTGCCTCCCGAGTTACGGCCCCACCCCCGAAGCCTGCCCTGGCGGCAGGTGGCGCTTTTGGCGGTGTGCCTGGCCGTCGCCGCCGGGCTGGGCTTGGCGGGTGCCACTTATTGGCGCCTGGTGCAGGAGCTGCAGGGGGCGACCGTGGCCAGAGCGGGGGTAGCGGAGAAGGCCACGGAAGCCGAAGAATTGGAACGGCAACTCGCCCAGATCGGCCAGGAACAGGCGGCCCTGGAGGAAGTGCTTCAGAAGCGCTTTCTGTGGTCTCGCTTTTTGGCGGACCTGCGGGCTAGCATGCCTGAGGAAGTTTGGCTGACGGATCTCTCCCTTCAGGCGGCAGACCTCACTTTGGAGGGCGGCGCCGAATCGCCTTTAGGAGTGGCCCGGTTTGTGGAGCAACTGGCGCTGCTGGACGGCGTCCGGGAGCCGAAGTTGGTGAAGGTGGAAGGGGATTCGGAGTTGAAATTCACCGTAAAGGCAGTATTGGAAAGACCTCTGCTGCCGGAGCGAGGGGAAGGGGATTGAGCCGCACCGCGCGGGAGAAGCAGCTCTTGCTCCTCCTATGTCTGGTTCTAGGGGCGGTGACCTTCTACCGCCTCGGGGCTGGCGTGGCCTGGCCCCGGTACCTCCAGCTCCGAGAGTCGGTAGCCGGGGAGCGCCAGGCTCTGGTTCGGGCGCAGTACCAGGCCCAACGCCTGCCGGAGCTCAAGCAAGAAACGGCCAGGGCCGAGGCCGCCCTCGCGGAAGTCCGCCGGCCTTTTCAGACGGTGGGGCAGGCCGGGCCGCTTAACTGCGTCTTGGGCTTGCTACCTGCGGGTTTGGAGGTAAGGGAGCTGGTGCCGGGGGCGGAGGTGGACCAAGGGTTCTATCGGGTCTATCCCCTCCGTCTGAAGGTGGCGGGTCCTTACGAGGAAGTGGAGGCCTTCCTGGAGAGAGTGGAGGAGCTACCGATTTACGTCCGGGACCTTCGGATGAGCCTCGCCGAGGAAGGGGCCGGGATCGAGGCAGAGCTCGACCTAGACGTATTCTTCCAGGCCCTTGCCTCGCCCGCCCTCAGGGAGGTGCCCGGTGCGGTGCAAAGGAACCCGTTTGAGCCCCTGTCGGCGGTCACGCTGCCGGGGACGCCGCCGGCAGCCAGCGGTACGGTGAAAGAGGGGCCTGCTTCTGGCATCGGCGTCGGCACCGCCGCCGGGGCGGCTTCTCCTGAGAAGACCCTGGGCGGCCGGACGCAGAAGCAGGAGGCGCAGCCAGATTCGGAGTCGAAGCCGGTTAACGTCTGGCCCGAGGCGCCGACACCTAATGCCTCCCACCAGTACACCTTCCCAGTACGGCGCTAGGAGGCGCAGGCCAGGGGCAATGGAGGGCGGCAGATGAATCGAGGTGGATCGCACTGGAAATGGTGGATGCTCGGGCTGGCGCTCTGGGCAGGGGTGGCCGTGGCTCCGGCGCTGGCGGGGGCCAAATGGACGCCCGTCCGCGTCCCGGTGCTGCTGGGACCTATACGGGTGGTGATCAACGGTACCGATTGGCAGCCCGAGGTCAAGCCCTTTCTTCTTCAGGACCGGGGCACGATAATGGTCCCGCTGCGGGAACTGACCACGGCGTTGGGGATTCCGTTGCGCTGGGATCAGGCCACGGGCACGGTTTACCTGGGTGCCACCGACAACTCCGGCGGTGCAGCCGGTCCCGGCGGCAGCGCTTCACCCGCCTCTGCCCCCTCCTATGTCTGGCTGGAAGACCTGACCGTGCTTCGCAACATCGGCCCCTTCTACCAGCAGCCCCGGCGCAACTTCATGGTGGCGGCGCGGCCGTTCAGCCGGGGAGTCGCCGTAGAGCTGGAGGCGGGGGAGGAGGCGGAGGTGGTGGTGGATCTGGCGGGGCAATACCGGGAGGCAGAGGTGTACCTGGGTATTGAGGACGCTACCTGCAACAGCGCCGGCGGAGCGGTGGTTTCCTTCTATGCCGACGACCGCCTGATTTATACCGGCCCCTTGCTCAAGCCTTCCCAGTATCCCTATCTTGTAAGCCGTCAACAACTCGGCTCTCTGGACGGGGTGAAGCGCTTGCGGGTGCATGCGCGCTGGCAAAAGGTAGGGTTGGGGGAATACGACCGGGTAGTAGTAGTGCTTGCGCGTTTTCGCCTTTTCCGCTGAAGGGAGACCGGAAAATGTCTGATTGGCCTTGGTTTGCCGCGGTAGGGGCGGCCGGAGTGGCGGCGGTGTTGTACCGCCAGAACCGCCGGCTGCGGCAGGCCCGGTCGGACCTGGAGCAAAAAGTTGGGGAACTGACGGAGCGCAATCGCCTGCTGGAGGAACTGGCCATAACCGACGGCCTGACCGGGCTTTACAACCGTCGTTACTTTGAGCAGCGCCTCGCGGAGGAAATAAGCCGCTGCCGGCGGTACGAGTCCGTCCTGGCGCTGGCCATGATCGACGTAGACTACTTCAAGTACTATAACGACGCCCTGGGGCACCCGGAAGGCGACCGGGTGCTGCAAGATCTGGGCCGCCTGCTTCGTGACGGCGTTCGGGACGAAGACGTGGTCGCCCGCTACGGAGGGGACGAGTTCGCCGTAATCTTCGTGGAAATGGATTCCCTCGTAGCCCAAAAGGCCGGAGAGCGGATCCGAGAGATCATCGAGGCCTATGCCGCCAAGCTGGTGGGCGCCGACTCCGGCGCCGCCCAGGACTTGCTGACCGTTTCCGTAGGTATAGCCAGTTTCCCCAAGGATGCAGAAAGCGCCGGAGAGTTGATCCGCAAGGCGGACCAGGCCCTATACAGGGCCAAGGAGGGCGGCAAGAACCGGGTGGTAGTCTACCATTCGCCTCTGGAAGAGTTGGTCCGGGGGTCACCGGTCGAAGAGGAGGCAGAGGAGGGGGAGTTTACCGCCCACCTCATGCGGGCCATTCGCTCCATCCTGCTTTCCATTAACGCCCGGGATCGCTACACCTACGGCCATTCCCAGCGCACCACCCGGTATGCCGAGGCGCTTTCTCGGCGGCTGGGGTTCGCGCCGGAACGCGTCCGGCTGGTTAAGCGGGCGGCCTTGCTGCACGACGTGGGCAAGGTTAACATCGACAAGGAAATACTTATTAAGACCAAACCCCTTTCTCCGGACGAGAAGGAGACTCTTCGCCGCCATGCGCTCATGAGCGCGCAGATAATCGAGCCGGTGAAGGAACTGGCCCGGGTGATCCCCATCGTGGAGCAGCACCACGAGCGTTATGACGGCAAGGGCTACCCTCGGGGCCTGGCCGGGGAGCAGATCAGCTTGGAGGCCCGCATCCTGGCGATTTGCGACGCCTATGATGCCATGCGCACCCCCCGGCCTTACCGCGACGCTTTGAGCTTCGGCGAGGCAGTAGCGGAGTTGCGGCGGGGCGCGGGCACCCAGTTTGACCCCCACCTGGTGGAAGTGTTTATTGAAGTGGTGCAGCAATTGGAGATAGGGGCTGCCGGTGGGCCGGGGACCTAGAGGCGGCATCGGGCAGGAGGGATTAGCTTGCCGCGTCCACCCAAGTGGCGGCGGGTAGAGTACTTGCCGCCCTGCGTATACTTCAAGCCGGCCGGAGTTCCTCTAAGGGACCTGGAGGAAGAGTGCCTGGCCGTGGAGGAACTGGAGGCTTTGCGGCTAAAAGACCTGGAGGGGCTGGAGCAGGAAGAGTGCGCCCAGAGGATGCAGGTTTCCCGCCCGACCTTTCAGCGTATCCTCACCCTGGCCCGGGAGAAAGTGGCCCGGGCGCTGGTCGAAGGCCGGGCCATCCGGGTAGAAGGGGGGCATTTCGTGCTCGCCGGTCGCAGGTTCCTTTGCCGGGCCTGCGGTTACCAGTGGGAGCAGGGGAGGATGTCGGACGCGGCCGAGGCCGTCTGTCCCCGTTGCCGCAGTCAGGATGCCGAGGTGAGCGTCGAGAGGGGCCGGGGGCGCTGCCGGCGGGGCCACGGCTGGGAGGACTAGGGAGGAAGGAAAACTCTGCGGCGACGGGAATAATAGTAAGGGTCGGGCCCGCAAACGCGGGCGGACTGAAGTTGGCCTGAAGGGGGGCTTTGGTTGGCGTCGGCGTTGGGCAGGGCGGAACTGACCAGGGTCTTAGAGACTGCCATGGCACAGGGGGCAGACTTCGCCGAGGTCTTCGTGGAGGAACGCCACAGTACCGCAGTCGTCTGCGAGGATGACCGCATCGAGAAGGTGACGACCGGCCGGGAGGTGGGGATCGGTCTGCGGGTGCTGGTGGGCGAAAGCACCGCCTACGGCTACGCCAACGAACTATCCCCGGAAGCCCTGTTGGGGCTGGCGCGTACGGTGGCGGAGGCGGCCAAACTCCGCGGCGGGGGTTCGGCGGTGGTAAATTTGCGCCGGACGCCGGTGCCCTACGAGTTGACGGTGCTTCGGCCGCCCGCCGAGGCGGCCGTGTCCGACCGCGTGGCCCTGGTGCAGCGGGCCAACGCCACCGCCCGACGCGAGGATCCCCGCATCAAGCAGGTTATGGTCAACTATGCCGATACCCTTCAGCGGGTTTGGATAGCCAACAGCGAGGGCGACTACGTGGAGGACGAACGGGTACGGGTTCGCCTGGCGGTACATGCGGTGGCGGTAGCCGGGGGCCTCCTGCAGACTGGCTACGAAGCCGTGGGCGGCTTTTCGGGACTGGAACTGTTCGAACGCCAGCCCCCGGAAGAGGTGGCGCGCACTGCGGCCCGCAGGAGCCTGCTGATGCTGGAAGCCAGGCCCGCACCCACCGGGCGGATGCCGGTGGTGATGGCCGCCGAGGCCGGAGGTACCATGGTGCACGAGGCCTGCGGCCACGGGCTCGAGGCCGACCTGGTGCAGAAAGGCCTCTCCGTGTACGCCGGCCGGCTGGGCCAGCCGGTGGCCTCCCCGCTGGTCACGGTGGTCGACGATGCCACCCTGGAGGGCAGGTTCGGTTCTTACCGTTTTGACGACGAGGGCACCCCGGGGCAAAAGACGGTGCTGATCGAAAAGGGTGTGCTGTGCGGATACATGTACGACCGCCTTACGGCCCGCCGGGAGGGCCGGCCTTCTACCGGTAACGGGCGGCGGGAGTCGTACCAGTACCGGCCCCTGCCGCGCATGCGCAATACTTACATAGCACCCGGCGAGCACGACCCGGAGGAGATCATCCGCCGTACCCAACGGGGACTGCTGGTGAAGAAGATGGGCGGAGGCCAGGTGAATACCACCAACGGGGATTTTGTCTTCGAGGTGGCCGAGGGCTACCTTATCGAACAGGGCCGGGTGACCGCGCCGGTCCGGGGAGCCACGCTTACGGGCAACGGCCCCGAGGTGTTGCGGCAGGTGGACATGGTCGGAGGCGACCTGGGTTTCAGCATCGGCGTGTGCGGCAAGAACGGCCAGGGCGTGCCGGTGAGCGATGCCCAGCCCACCCTGCGCATACCCTCGCTGGTGGTGGGGGGAACGGCCGGAGCGGGCGAGGCGGAAGCTGCAACCGGTGGCCCGCGCGACAGCCTGTCCGGCCTTTGCCGGTCCGGAGGGGGACGGTAAGATGAGCGGGGATTTCGGACGGGAAAAGGATATCGTGTGGGATCTGGTGGCACAGGCGCAGCGGCGCGGGGCCCGGGCGGCAGAGGCGTATTTCTCCGAAGAGGAAGAGACCGGGATCGAAGTCCGGGATCAGAAGGTCGAGGATCTGAAGATCGCCCGCGAGCAGGGCGTGGGATTGAGGGTGCTCATGGGTCGACAGCCGGGTTTCGCCTACACCACCGACCTTTCCGGTGATGGGCTGGTGCGGCTGGTGGAGGAAGCGCTGGCCAATGCCGCGGCGGCCAGCGAGGATCCTTACCAGGTCTTGCCCGGACCGGCGGTCTACCCGGAAAACCTCGACCTCTATGACCCGAGCCTGGAGCGTACGCCGCCGGACGCGAAGGTGGAGCTGGCGCTGCGCCTGGAACAGGCCGGGCGAAGTCTCGACCCCCGCGTGCGTCTTACCGAGACCGCCAGTTACGAGGAGAGCCGCTACCGGGTGGTACTGGCCAACTCTAACGGGCTCCTCGCCGCCTACCGGGGCGCTCACTGTGGCCTCAGCGCGGTATTCGTCGCCGCTCAAGACGGTGACCACGAAACCGGGTTTGCCTTTCAATACCGCACCAGGTATGCCGACCTGGACCCGGAGGGTGTGGGTCGGCAGGCTGCTTCCCGGGCGGTAGAAATGCTGGGCGCCCGGCCGATTACTCCCCGGCGGGCGACGGTGGTCATGGATCCCTACGTGGCCATCAACTTCCTTGGCCTGCTGATTCCTTCCTTCAGCGCCGATGCGGTGCAAAAAGGCCGCTCGCTGTTGGCCGACAAACGGGGCCGGAAGGTAGCCGGTGGGGCGGTTACCGTAGTGGACGACGGCCTGCTTCCCGGGGGCCTGGCCTCCGCACCGTTCGACGGGGAAGGAGTACCCTGCCGCCGCAACCTCCTCCTGGAGGCGGGGATAGTCAGCAACTTCATGCACAACAGCTATACCGCCGCCCGGGCCGGAGAGGAGACTACCGGCAACGCGGCGCGGGGTTCTTTTCGCAGCCTGCCCGGAGTGGGAACCACCAACTGCTACCTGCAGCCGGGCGGAGAGCACCCGGCAGCCCTGATCAGGGGAGTGGGTTCGGGGCTTTATCTCACCGAGGTCCTGGGCATGCATACCGCCAACCCGGTCTCAGGGGACTTTTCCGTGGGCGCGGCGGGCCGCCTCATCGAGAACGGCGAGTTAACCGCGCCGGTGAGAGGCATTACGGTAGCCGGTAACATCCTGGAATGGCTGGGCGCGATCGAGGCCTGCGGTCGAGACCTTACCTTTCTGGGAAGCACCGGAGCCCCCACCATCCTGGTGGGACGGCTTACCGTAAGCGGCTAGGGCGGTGGTCACGCTGCGCGTACTGATTCTGCACGGGCCCAACCTGAATCTCCTGGGCGAGAGGGAACCCGGGGTGTACGGCACCGTCACCCTCGAGGAAGTTAACCGCCGGCTCCGGGAGCGGGCGCATACGCTGGGTGTGGAGCTGGAGGTTTTCCAGTCCAACCATGAGGGGGAGCTGATCGACCGGCTGCACGAGGCCCGGCACCGGGTCCAGGCGGTGGTGATCAATCCCGGTGCCCTGACCCACTACAGTCTGGCCCTGCACGACGCCATCAAGGCCGTAGATCTGCCTGCGGTAGAAGTCCATCTCAGCAACATATACGCGCGTGAAGACTTCCGCCGTCTTTCGGTGGTGGCGCCGGCGGCCACCGGCCAGATTGCCGGTTTCGGGGTGATGAGCTATTTGCTGGCCCTGGAGGCGGCTGTCTACCTGGCGAAGGGAGAGCCGCCGTCCTAGACTTCGCTGCCGGGGTAGGGGAGAAGGGAAGAAAAGAACATGCTGAGTCTGGGGGAGGAAACCTACCGGCGGCGCCAGGGCCGGATACTGAAAGGGCTAGAGGACGTCGGGGCCGAGGCTTTTCTGGTCACCTGCCCGGAGAACTGCTTTTACCTGAGCGGTTTTTCCGGAGAGGGCGTACTGACGGTCTCGCCCGCCGGCTCCTGGCTGTTAACCGATTTTCGCTATCTGGAGACGGCCGAGGAAGAGGTCAGGGCCGCCGAACCGGTGCGTATCGAGGGCGGCTGGGTGCAGGCGGTCAGGAAGCTGGCACAGGATCGGGGATGGCGCCGGGTAGCTTTTGAGTCCCGGCACCTGACCTACGACCGCTACCGGGAATTGACCGAGGCCCTGGCGCCGGCTTCCCTGGTGCCGACCGCAGGCCTGGTGGAGGGCCTGCGCCGGGTAAAGGAAGAGGCGGAGATAGAGCGGCTGCGCGAGGCGGCGCGGCTGACGGACGCCGCCTTTGCCCACCTGGTAGAGCGGGTCCGGCCGGGCCTGACGGAACGGGAACTGGCCCTGGAAATCGACTGTTTCCTGCGCCGGAACGGATCGGAAGGGGTCTCTTTCCCTACTATTGTAGCTGCGGGGCCAAGGAGCGCCCGGCCCCATGCCCTTCCCGGTAACGAGCCGGTCAGGGAGGGAGACCTTCTCCTGGCCGATTTCGGGGCGGTTTGGCTGGGGTATCACGGCGACCTCACCCGCACGGTGGCGGTGGCCCGGGCGGGAGAGAAGGAGCGAGAGGTCTACGCCGTGGTACTGGCCGCCCAGGAGAAGGCGCTGGCCGCCGTGCGTCCCGGGGTTAGCGGGGCGGAAATAGACACCCTGGCCCGGGAGGAGATTTCCCGGGCGGGCTACGGGGACTGCTTCGGGCACCGCCTCGGTCACGGCGTGGGCCTGGCGGTACACGAGGAGCCGGGCTTGGGCGGCGAGGAGGTCATCCTGGAACCGGGCATGGTGGTCACCGTGGAGCCGGGAATCTATGTGCCCGGCTGGGGCGGCGTGCGTATAGAAGACCTGGTGCTGGTAACCGAGAACGGGGCCGAGGTGCTTTCGCGGGCCCCCAAGAACTTTCTAATCGTGGGAAGGTGAGAGCGTGATTTCCACCAACGACTTCCGGACCGGGGTGAAGATCGAGGTAGACGGCGAGCTCTACGCAGTGGTGGAGTTCCAGCACGTCAAGCCCGGCAAGGGCGCGGCCTTCGTGCGTACCAAGCTGCGCAACCTGCGTACGGGAGCGGTAATCGAGCGTACCTTTCGGGCGGGCGAGAAGGTTCCCCAGGTCCGGGTGGAGCGGCGGGAAATGCAGTACCTCTACAACGACGGCGAGAACTACGTCTTCATGGACACCTCGAATTACGAGCAGCTCTCTCTGCCCCGGGAAAAGTTGGAAGATGCTACCCAGTTCCTGAAAGACGACATGCTGGTCTATGTACTGCTCTATGAGGGTGAGACCATAGGCGTGGAGCTCCCCAACTTTGTGGAGTTGAGGGTGGTGCATACGGAGCCCGGTGTCAGGGGAGACACGGTCAGCGGAGGGACCAAGCCGGCCACGCTGGAGACCGGTGCCGTGGTCCAGGTACCCCTCTTTGTCGAGGAAGGCGACGTGATACGGATCGATACCCGGACCGGAGAGTATATCGAACGCGTGTAGGGGATACATAAATAGAGGGGATAGTAAGCCGAAAAAGGGGTATCGTCGCGGAAATGGCAACGGCGGACCTGAAGGAAAAGATGGCCTACCTCCAGGGCATGGTTTCCGGGTTGGGTTTGGATACCACCACCCGGGAAGGCCAGATAATGCAGCAGGTGCTTGAGTTGCTCGACAGTCTGGTAGGGGCGGTAACCGAGCTGCAGAAAGCTCAGGAGGAAACCGAGGAGTACCTGGAGAGCGTCGATCAGGACCTCTTTCGTCTGGAGGACGAGGTGTACGGCCCGGAGGAACGAGAGGAAGACGACGAGGAGCCGGAGCACGTGGAAGTGGAGTGCCCAGAGTGTCGGGAGACCGTCTGCTTCGACCCCGAACTCCTCGAGGACGAGGGTGAGGTAGAGGTGAACTGTCCCCAGTGCGGTACGGTGGTATTCACCACCCAGGCCGGCACGTGGGCGCAAAGGGTTGACGCGCAGGAAAGCGCTCCCGCCCCGGAGGGTCAGGCCTAGAACCACTGCCCCGGACGGGAAAAACCGGAACGGTGCCATTTGCCCGATGCGGCCGCCACCAGGCGGCCGCCTGGTTTTTCTTGCGGGCCGAAGCTTGTCTGGAGCCGGATGACGGTACGGGCATATCCGGCGAGAGCGGCTAATATCTATGGGGTGGAGGGGAAAAAGTTGGCAACTACCGGCTTGGCCGATCGCCTGCCAAAGGAGATCCTGCCCTTTGTGGCACCGCCGGTACGGGAGGCTCTGCGCCGTCTGGCGCCGGAGGTGCTGGGGGAGCTGGAAGAGATAAGGCTCCGGGTGCAAAGACCCCTGGCGGTGGTTACCGCCGCGGCCACGCGTTTTGTAACCGCCGAAGGGCAGCTGACCGTAGACGCGAGACGGGCGTACGCGGTGAGCGGAGAGGACCTGAAGTTTACTCTGGAAGCGGTCAGCCGCAGTTCCTGGTACGCCCTGACCGAGCAATTGCGCGAGGGCTATCTCACCCTGCCCGGCGGCCATCGTTTGGGACTGGCCGGAGAGGCGGTAAGGGGGGAGGAGCGGGTGGCCGGCATGAAGCACGTGGCCAGCCTTAACCTTCGCCTGGCGCGGGAGGTCTTGGATTGTAGCCTGGGTGTGCTGGCCTGGCTGTGGGATCGGAGCGCCGGGCTACCCTGCCACACTCTGGTACTATCCCCTCCCCGGGCGGGCAAGACCACCTTCCTGCGCGACCTGGTGCGACACCTGAGTGCCGGAGTACCCCACCTGGGAATATTGCCTTCCAGCGTGGGCCTGGTGGACGAGCGGGGAGAAATCGCCGCCTGCTTCGAGGGGATACCGCAGAACGAGGTCGGCCCATGCACCGACGTGCTTTCCGGATGGCCTAAGGCTCAGGGAATGCTGGTACTGCTTCGGGCACTGTCTCCCCGCGTGATAGCCACCGACGAGATGGGCGGGCCGCAGGACCTGGCCGCGCTCTGGGAGGTGTTGAATGCCGGGGTCCGGGTGGTGGCTACGGTGCACGCTGCGGATCTGGAGGAACTCCAGCGCCGGCCGGCCTGGCGGCAGTTCCTGGAATCCGGAGGGTTTGAACGCTTTGTGGTGCTGAGCCGGCGTCTGGGGCCGGGTACGGTGGAGGCGGTGCGTGACCGCTCCGGCCGGGTGCTGTTTCGGGGGCCGTGGCGGGCCTCGCTCCGACCGGCCGCCGCCGAGGGGAGGGTCTAAACTGAAGCTGATGGGAGCCTTCCTGGTTTTCCTGGCCTGCGGTGCCCTGGGCCTGGTTCTGGCGGGCAATCTGGTTCGGCGCCAGGAGATCCTGCGGGAGCTTCAGGTGGCCCTCCAGCTTCTGGAGACCGAAATCGCCTACGCGGCCATGCCCCTGCCCGAAGCCTTCCTCCGGGTAGCACAGAAATGCCGCTTCCCCCTGCGCCGGCTCTTTGCCGTGGCCGGCAGGGCACTGGAGGAGCGCCGGGGCATCGCGGCCGATGAGGCCTGGCAGGCGGGCCTGGCCGAACTCCGGGCCGTCGCCCCTCTGGAGGAGGAGGACCTGGCCGTGCTGGTGGATTTGGGTCGGGGCCTGGGATGGGGAGACAAGGAGGACCAGGTGAGAAAGCTGGAACTGGCACGAACGCAGCTGCGACATCTGGAGCAAAGGGCGGCCGAGGCCAGGTCCCGCCAGGCCAGGATATGGCAGGCCCTGGGGTTCCTGGGCGGGGCGGCGGTCATCGTGCTCCTGTACTGGTAAACGGGTGAGGGGTATGAACATCGAACTCATCTTCCGGATTGCCGGGGTAGGCATTTTGGCCGCAGTACTTCACACCGTATTGAAACAGGCGGGCAAGGAAGAGTTGGCCCACCTGGTCACTCTGGCCGGCGTGGCCCTGGTGCTGATGTGGGTGGTGCAGTTGCTGGCCCAGCTTTTCGAGCAGGTGCGGTCCGTCTTTTATCTTTACTGACGGCCGGGCCGGTAATCCGGGGGGATGGCAGTGCAGGTGGCTCAGATCGTGGGTTTGGCCCTCATCGCCGCGGTGCTGCTGGTTGTGGTCCGCCAGCAACGGCCGGAACTGGGGCTGCTCCTGAGCGTGGCCGCCGGAGCGGTGATCTTTCTCTTAGTGCTGGAGCAGGTCGGCAGGGTAACCGAGGTGCTGGAAAGGCTGGCCTCAGCCGCGCGGGTAGACCGCCTCTACCTGGGGACGCTCCTCAAGATTATCGGCGTGAGCTACCTGGCAGAGTTCGGGGCCCAGGTATGCCGGGACGCCGGGGAGCAGGCGGTGGCCTCCCGCGTAGAAATGGCGGCCAAGGTGATCATCGTGGTGCTGGCCCTGCCCATTGTGGTTGCGGTTGTGGACACCGTGATGAGGTTGCTCCCATGAGAACCGGCTATGCGTGGCTCGTCGGAGGCCTATTGCTTCTGTGGCTCTCCTGGGCGGAGGTGGCCCAAGCAGAAACTCCCCCGGCGGTGGAAGGTTTGTTGGAAAGGCTGGACTTCGGCCGGGCCGAAGCCATGCTTTCCGACCTGGAGGCAGGAAGGGGAGGGTTCTGGCCGCAGTTAAACGTCAGGACCATCCTGGCCGATCTGGCCGCCGGCCGGACGGTGCTGGACCCGCGGGCCCTGTTCTCTTCCCTGGGAAGGTTCCTGGGGGGCGAGTTGCTGGCCAGCGCCCGGGTGATGGGGCAATTGGTGGTGCTGGCGGTTCTATGTGCGGTGCTGCATAATCTGCAGGCGGCTTTCGAGCGCCGCACCGTAGGGGAGATCGCCTACCTGGTCGTGCTTCTCGCCCTGCTGGTTTTGGCCCTGGGTTCGTTTTCTTCCGCCATGCAGATCGGCCGGGAAGCGGTGGACCGGATGACCGTCTTCATGCAGGCCTTGCTGCCCGGTCTGCTTACTATCTTGACCGCCATGGGAGGAATGGCCAGTTCGGCCATTGTCCACCCGCTGATCATGGGGTGCCTGGCCCTGGGTGGAACCCTGGTGCGAGACGTAGTGCTGCCCCTGCTGTTTCTGGCGGCCGCCCTCAACATCGTGGGACGGGTATCGGAGCGGTTTCAGGTTACCCGGCTGGCCGACACCCTCAAGAGCCTGGCGGTCATCGCCCTGGGCTTATTCATAACTCTGGCGGTGGGAATCATTACCGTTCAGGGCGCGGCGGCCGGTGCGGTGGACAGCCTCACCCTGCGCACGGCCAAGTTCGCTTCCACCGCCTTCGTCCCGGTAATCGGCAAGACGCTGACCGATGCCGTAGAGGCGGTAGCCAGTGCCTCCCTGTTGGTTCAGAGCGCCGCCGGGCTGCTCGGTGTGGTGGGGCTGCTGGGCCTGGCCCTCTTTCCCGCCCTCAAGATAGGGGTGCTGGCACTGATCTTTCACCTTACCGCCGCCCTGGTACAGCCCTTCGGCGATAACCGCATTAGCGACGCCCTGGCGGCCATGGGCGGTACTCTGGGCCTGGCCTTTGCGGTGGTGCTCGCCGTAGCCCTGTTCTTCTTCTTAGCCTTGAGCGTCTTGGCCGGGCTGGGCAACCTCAAAGCCCTGTGGTGGTAGCCGTGCTCGAGGTACTCGCCGACGCGGTGCGCACGGTGGTTCTGGTGGTACTTCTGGCCGTGTTCGTGGAGATGCTTCTGCCCTCCGGAGATATGGCCCGTTTCGTGCGCCTGGTGATGGGTCTATTCGTGGTGGCGGTTGTCCTGGGGGCCGTTTGGCAGTTGGTGCCCGGCCTGGGCGCGGTGATTTCCGGGCAGAGGCCAGAAGGGGTGGAGGAGGTCTCCGCTACGGGGGTACAGGCGTTGCAGGATTATTACCGGGAGGCGGCCTGGCAATTGATGGAGGAGCAGGTGGGCCGGCAGGTGGGGACCTTGCTGGCCGAGTACCCGCAGTTCGCCGTTCTGGGGGTGAGAGTGGTGGCCGACGGGGAATGGAGCTGGGGCCAGATCCCTCGCCTGCGCGGCCTGGAAGTCCGCCTGGGTCCGGGTGAGGGTTTGCCGACCACGGACGAAGTCCGGACCCGAGCCCTGGAAGAGGTAAAATCCAGGTTGGCGCAATCCTTCGGTCTTTCCCCGGAACGGGTGGAGGTGCGCTGGCAGGGGCAGCCGGCAGGCCGGAGCGAGTAAGGCAGGCAGCGGGAGGGGCGCTAGGTGCAGATCAGTCGGGAGCAGTGGCCGCAACTGATATGGCTGCTGGCGCTGGGAGCTCTAGGAGTGGCCCTGTTGGTAATAGGCAGCGGAGGTCAGAAGTCTCCTCCGGGGTGGTCGTCCGCGCCGTCGACGGTGGAGAGCAGGCCGGCCGAGGGTTTGCAGGCGGCAGAGGAAAGCGTGGAAGTCAAACTGGAGTCCATCCTGGGTCAGATCGAAGGGGCGGGCGAGGTGGAGGTGAGGGTGACCCTGGCCCGGGGTCCGGTTTATGACTATGCGGTAAATACCAATACCAACGAACGGCGGGTGGAGGAGGGGGGACAGGGAGAGAGCCGGCGGGTCACCACCGAACGGGTGGCGGAGGAGGAACTGGTGATGCGCCAGTCGGCAGGAAGCCAGGAACCGGTGGTGGTTCAGGAGAGCCGACCGGCAGTACAGGGGGTGCTGATCCTGGCCGAAGGGGCGGAAGACCCCCTGGTCCGAGCCCGGATCAGCCAGGCAGTGCAGACTCTGCTGGGGGTAGCACCGCATCAGGTGGCCGTGCTACCCAAAGTGAGGACCGCGGGAGGTGAAATAAGATGATGCTGATTACCCGAAAAGAGACCTTGGCCTCGGTGGCCTTGCTGGTCCTGGCCGGAGTTTTCCTCTACCTGGGTTTTACCGAGGGCCGACCCTCCTGGACCGAACTCACCCAGGCCCCGGTCACTACCGGCGTTGAGCCCCGGGATACGGCGGCCGAACGGTCCGAGGCCGGGAAACCTCAGGCCGAGGCCGGCCGGGCTACGAACTTGCCGCAGCCGGCGGCCAACCCCCTGGAGGGGAAGCGGGCAGAGGCGCTGAAGCAGAAGACGGGCGAGGAATTCTTCGTGGAATACCGCCTGGAAAGAGACCGCGTGCGCAGCCAGGAAATACAAATGCTGCGTGAGGTAATAAATAATCCCAATTCGACTCCCGAGGCCAAGAACGAGGCGCAGCAACGCCTGATTCGCCTTACCGAATACATGGATCAGGAAGTGCAACTGGAAGCCCTGCTTCAGGCCAAGGGTTATCCCGACGCCGCAGTGCTGATCCAACCCTCCACCGTCAACGTGATCGTACGCGCTCCGGAGCTCAAGCCCGAGGACCTCAACCGCATCGGAGAGCTGGTGGCCCGCACCACCGGCCGCAAGCAGGAGGAAGTAGTGATAATCCCGTGGCCGTAAGTGGTCTGCTCCGACGGTGGCGTTGATCATACGCAGATGGAAGGGAGGTGACGGGGCCCATCACCCCCCAGGGATGGGGCGGCTACTTAAGCTGAAGGTCTTTTGCCACCCGGGCAAGCAGCCGATTGACCGTCTGGACGACTTCGTCGGACGGTGCCGAGGCGCCGCCCAATTCAACGCGCAGCCTGAAGACCAGCTCGTAACCGACCGCGGCGCTAGCCAGCTCGCCGATGATCTCGGCCAGATCCTGAAGCTGATGGGGGCGCAGCTCGGCTTCGGCCGCTTTGGAGCCCGGCTTCGGCGGCGGTGGTGAAGGAGGTGCGGGTGGCGACACTGCCTCTTCGGCGGGCACCCGCAGCCGGACATACTGCGCGTCACCGAAATCACAGGGCCAGGGGCCGGAGTCTACGGTTTTCTCGAGCAATCGGGCCTTGATGGCCCCGTCTATGGCTTCCCGTACCGTCGCCCACGGGAGGTTCCGGCCGGCTTTTTGCGCCAGAGCCCTCGCGATATCTAGCGCCGTTGCTACGGGACCCGGCCAGGCCGCCGGGAGATTAGCCGGGAGCACTGCGGTTACCGCCACCGGTGGCGGTGGGGGCCGAAGTCTGGCGTCGTCGCTCAGCAGGCCCATGGGGATATCTTCGGCCAGGAGGCTGGCCTCGCCAGCCGTCAACCACAGCTTCCCGGCCTTGACGGCCGTTACTATCGCTACGTAAACTACTGTCGGTTCGGCCTTGGGAATGACCACCGGTTCCGTATACCCTTCTCTGGACACCGACACGACATTGCCGCCCCGGAAATAGGCCACCACGTCCCGAACGGCGATCTCGGGCGGAGCAGGCCACAGGCCGGGCAGCGCGCCGGGAACCAAGAGATCAGGAGACACCGTCGACAGTTCGGCCGCCTCGGGCAAGACCAGCTCTAAAGCCGGATCGTTCAGATCCGTCTCCTGCGGCTCCTCGCGCCAGACGGTACGCACCGACCGGTCCGGACGCACGGCGCGCAAAACAAACAGCCCGTCCCTGACGCCCTGAAGCAGCGTTGCCAGGATTTCCTTCCGGCGCAACATCTTTGGCAGATGGGGGAACTGGGCGAACGCTCCTATCAGGTCCTTTACCCGCCGCGCCGTTTCTCCTTCGCGCCAGAGGTTGTAGGGGCCTTCGGGCAGGAGCGCCTCCGCGCTTATGGCCGTCTCCTGGATGCGGACGCGGGGATCAGCTTTGATAAGGTTAAAAAGAGGCTCGGTTCCCACAGTAAGCTTGTAGGCCAGAATCTCGTTCTTCTCCGAAACCGTTACCGCCAGGCAGTAGGCCTGCCGGACTGCCTCGGCGATTTTCTTTTTGGCGGCCTCAGTGTAGGCGTTCAGCAACTCGGCCCGTAACGGGTCAAGCTGCTGTCCCTTGAGCAAGTGGCGCACCTCTTCCCATCCGAGGTACTCCCGGATCCGGTCGCGGGCGATCTCCAGTCCCTCCCGCGAAGGCACCGCCAACACCACGGCGTTGCGGTAGACCCGCGGCCGGTCGGGACCGGTGGTTTCTTCGATGAAGCGCTTGGCCTCAACTGAGGGATTGCCGGCGGTGGAGGCGGCTTTGGGCCCCAGGACGGCGTAGTGGAACTCGCCGTCGTCCTCGATCTCTCTGGGGCGTTGGGGAAGAAGATGCACCCTGGCGCCGGCCGCCGAGGCCCCGGCGGTCAGGCTCTTAAGACTGCCGATGGCCTCAATGAGCTTGGCCTCAATCAGTTCGGCGGATACCCGCCGGCAGGCTTCGCTGTGCATCTGCCGCAGGTTGGGCTTCGAACCCAACCGCCAGGTCCTAGGCAGGGCCTGGTGGCCATCACCGCCCGTTTCGGCTTCACTCAGAGCTTCTTCATCAAGGAACCAGGAAACCTCGGCCCAACGCCCGAGCGCCTTTTCCAACTCGATCTTGTCCGGGCGCGTGTGGCCGAGAAGGAGGAAAAGCTCGCGGGTGAGTGCTTTCTGGCCGATGGGCTGCGAGTGGATAAAAGTGGCCATCACGGCCTGCTCGACCTCGCGGAACTTAAGCCCCGGGGTTTCGGCCTGAATTGCCCGGGCCTTGGCCAGCTCTCCTTCCAGGATGCCCGCCCATTCCTGCCGCTTTCCCTCATACTCCTCGCTGGCGGCCACGGTGGTCAGTTCTCTGGCGGCCGCCGAGATTTCCCCCTCACCCGGAGCGCTCAGGAAGACATTGGCCGCGATGAGCGGGCAGTGGTCCCATTTCTCGGCCTCCCGCAGGGCCAGGGCAAAGGTCCGCAGCACGCCGCGTGCCCGCTGAAAGCCTTCCAGCTGGGTCCATTTCCCGTAGAAAACCTCGGTTAAGTCCGGGTGGAAGGGGAAACTGCGCAGGAACCGATCCTCGGCCGCCCTGCCGTCCTTTTTCGTCTGGTCGTCCAGTGCCGTAATACCCTTGAGGGCGGCCACCACGTGCGGGCGAAAGGCCTCCCGGTCGCGAATGGATTCCGCCGTAAACAGACGCCGCCGCAGCACCTCCGCCACATCTTCCTTCACTACGGGCTGAACGCCCTCTTCCTGCTCCCGCCGGAAGACGTCGTACAACTCCTTGGCGATTTCCTTCCCGAGGGCGTCACTCTTCTTGGGATCGCTCGCCAGGAGGGAAACTACCACCGCGCACCGCTCTACTTTCGTGGCCGCCTGGGTTAAATACTGGAAGAAATTCTGCAGCCGGCCGCGCCAAACCGGCTGAAGCCCGATCTTCTCGCGGGCGTACATGAGCACCTCGTCCATGAGGATGAGGGTGCCGAGCCCCTCCCGGCCGGGGAGAGCAAAAAGGTCTCTTAAAAGATTCTCCGCCGGGGCGCTCTCCCGTTCGGCCTCCTTGCCGTCAGGGTGCAGGAGGCGCAGGCCCTCCGTCCCGGCTATCTGCCAGGCCAGCACGCTCCACGGGTGCCTGAGCCACCGGGGCTGCCCGTCCGGCGCCTTGATTTCCATCCCCTTTTCCACGTCGAGCTTATCGAAGGGCAGGCAGGCTACCCGCGCTTTGGGCGGAGTAATGCCGGCGTGTTCGATAAACTCTCTTACTGCAGGCAGGTCCGGCAGTCCTGCCGGGTTGGAAACCAGGTGGTAGAGGGTGATCAGGGTGTGCGTCTTGCCGCCCCCGTAGGTGAGCTCCAACTGGCGCACGGCCTTCTCGTTTTTCCCGGCCAGGCGGACCAGCACGTCTTTGGCCAGCTCGCGCAGGTTGAAGGTCGGGTAGGTCAGGGCGAAAAACTCGGCCGGGTCCTGGTAAACCGGTTTGGCCCGGCCCATGACCACGTCGTACAGGTCGGCCGCAAAAACGGCCAGCGACAGCTCTCCCGATCTGATATCCTCGCGCAGTTCAACTACCTGGTGCCACGGCGTCCAGGGGAACTTAATCATTTCCTTTCACCTGCCGAACCATTTCTGCATTACCGCCTTAAACTTTAAAAAAGCCGGGTCCGTACAACGTTCAAAGCTTACCCGTTGCGCAAGCAGCTTGTATATGCCGGAAGACCGAGGCTTTCTTACCTGGCGCAAGACCTGTTCAACCGCACGTTTTGGGTCAACAGGCTTTCGACCATACTTGGGCCACAATCCTATGGCGGTTAACCACTTTCGCAGGTCACTCATGCCCGGTTCCCACCCCAAACAGCTAGCTACTGCAGGCGAATCGCTCCACACCCAGACCTCCAGTTCCGGGTCTATTACTACGGCGGCGGCGCGGTCACCCCAGCCGGAGACGGAAAGGTTGTTTTCGACAATACCTTCTATAGTCTCGCGCCTCTCACTCTCCTGCCCGCAGCCGACCCTATCAAACATTACCAGCGCGTGTTTGTAGCTGTTAGTCATCGGTCTTAGAAAATCATGACTTCTCTTGTAACAACCCGGATCACGCTCGATGTGGGTGAAGATACTTGAGCTAATCTCTCGTATACCCAGAGCCTGCGGCCGACTCAGAATCCCTGTAACAGCAGCTTCCGTATTCCTGTCCGGTACAAGGATGACAAGGTCAATGAGGTCAGAAGACGCCTGCGTCACCCTAATACCCCTCCGGCAAAGAGTACCCCCAGATTGGTTTCACCGCGCCAGTGCCTGAGAGCAGGATGTTCACTGCCCCGTACTATGTCGGTGGCTCCCTCGTCGTCCCTGGCAAAGCAAAGGACATGGGAAGGATCGGCTATGCCGAGGATCACCGGGGAATGAGTGGCCAGGAGTATTTGGGCCCCGTAGACCGAGGATAGGGACTGGAAGGCAACCTCGATGGCTCGGGGGTGGATACCGTTCTCCGGCTCCTCAATCAGATAGATGCCGGAAAGGTCGGGTATGTAGGCCAGCAGGGTCAGCGCCAGCAAGCGCAGCGTGCCGTCGGAGACCATCCACGAGGGCACCTCGAGCCCACCCCGGTAGCGCACTACCAGATAGCGGTGGCGGTCCTCGGGCCGCTCCACGGTGTGGATATCCTCTATATCCGGCAGGGCAGTCTGCAAGTGGAGAATCCAATCCCTGAAGCGGGAAGGGTGTTTCTTGGCCAAGGTCTCAATCACCCACGGCAGATTGGAGCCGTCGGGGCGGAAACCCCTCGGCTGCCCCGGCGGACTCGGCTTTCTCATCAGCAGACTGTTGAGGATAAGCCGTTGTACCCCGTCCATCAAAGTCGCTTTGAGCCAGGTTGATACCGGGAACCTCGATTCGTCCTCCGGAAGATTCGCCAAGGCCGACCTTCTTGGTCCCAGCCGGAACGAGTGATCCCAGCCCTTGCCAGTCTCGTCGTAGAAGTTATCGTTGCCTCCTCTTACTTTGTTAACCACCGTTCTGGCATCTCGCCGTTGCTTCGGCGTTAAGATCGTCTGGGGCGGCCTAACCGGAGCCGGAAACAGCTCTCTTTGGCGAATAGACTCGGCCGTCGATCTCAGGAGAATGACTTTCTCGGCAAGGATGGCCAACTCATCTACGCCCGCGTCGCTCCCTATAGCCACCTCGTATCGGCACAGGTCGTAGCTTCGGTCTTTAATCATTTTCAGCCGATCCTCGGGGATTTCCAGTTCAACGGCAAGCTCGAAAGCCCGGCCCCTGCGCTGCCAAATCAGATCGCGTAGGTCCGAAGTACGCTGCTCTATAGCGTTTTCCAGACCGAGAGACAATAGGTCACCTAGAAAGGCCACAACGTCAAGGAAGGTAGTCTTGCCGCTGGCGTTCGGCCCCACCAAGACGTTGAAAGGATGCAACCCCTGGCGTATATAGCGCAGGCAACGGAAGTTCAGGGCCTCTATGCGTCGGATCATCGACTAAAGTATCCCCCATAACTAAAGTATTACGTTCGCGGCGTCCCGAAATCCAGGCGCCTCCTTGTTTACCAGAGGAACAGGCTGGCGCAGTAGATTAGGACCAGAACCGCAATCGAACCGTAAAACCAGCCTAAGGTTACAGAGAACATAATCCTGAACGGCGACTGTACTTCAGTCCGGAAGCGGTAAGCGTTCATATCAAAGAGGTACTCGTCGGTGTTCCACCTATTCTTAACCACCCAGTCGTAAAGTTTCCGGTACATTCTCTCCTGCCAGAGGAAGTAAGCGTCCAGAAACCAGAAGACCAGCAGAGGAATGAAAGCGATAAGAGCCTGGATTTCGGTGCCCCGCAGCAGCAGGGTGACGACCACCAGGGTTACGGCCCAACCCTTGATGAGAAGGGAGCTGTAGGCCATGCGTTTGATGATATCCTGGATTACCTCAATTTCCTTGAGCAGGCAGCCCTTCCGGTCTTCCTCCGTGATCACCCGCACCACCCCCTAGCACCTATTATACCATTCAATTCCTTCTTACTCCGATTGTCGTTTGCTCCGGCCGGCCGCCGGGGCCGTCTCTCCGGCCGGGCCCAGGGTCCCGGCCAAAGGCCTGTATCGGGGCCACCGCCCTCCCCCGGGCCGCCCTTGCGCCCGCCGTTTAAGGGAAAAGGCGCGGTTGTTTCTCCGGGGCGATGCCCCGCGCGGCCACATGGTTGCTGATGCTCTCTAACAGGGAACGCTCCTCGCTGCCGGGCGGGGCGAGTTCGATTAAGGCCTGGAGGAGCTGGTAGAAGAGGCGGTGGCGGCGCAGACCCCGGTGGTCCAGGTACTCGTCCACCTTCACCACGTCGCCCGTCTTCCAGAGGCGCATCAGCCGGTGCACCTGGTCGATGAGCGGCGCCGGGCGGCCCTCGGCGTCCAGGCCCAGGGTCTTGCGAAGGCGCTTTTGCCAGGGTTTGAGCCGGACCTTGCTGCCGGTGCCTCCCGTGATCTCGCCCTCTTCTGCCTCCGCGGCCTCTTCTTCCTGCTCTTCGCGCTGCTCCTGACCGCCGGTGCGAACCAGAAGGTCGTACTGGTCGACGAGTTCCCGGTCTGAAAGGCCGCAGGAAACGGCGTAGAGGATGCAGGCCCCGGCGGGAACGTCCTCCAAGCCAAAATCGTGGCGGTGCAGTAGGTAGTAGGTAGTAACGTCGTCTAAACCCCCGGCCCCCTCCACGCCGCCGTTACGGGAGAGCACCCGGCCGACGACGAAATCCACCACCAGCCGGCGGACGGCCCGCAGAAACTCGGAAACGGTCATGACCTGGCCGGGCTCGTTCGCCTTTTTGACCACCGGGTGTTGGCTGTAAGCCTCCAGCGCCGGGCCGGTGGCCGCCCAGACGAAGTCCGGCCCCCGGATGCCGGCGTCCCAGAACTCCCGCAGCCGGGTGTGAATTCTCTCCTGCATCTCCTCCAGCACCCGGTTGTCCCAGCCGGGGCGGGCGGCTTCCGGGCGCTTCTTGCAGACCAGCCAGACGGAGGAGGCGAGCGCCGCCGAGGAGAGGGCGCGGGTGCGGTTGCCCATCTCCGTCTGGATGGGCCAGCTCGCGACGACAACAAACCCGGCCCGGATGAGGGCCGAGACCAGAGTTTCCCAGGCGTCCGGGTGCTTGTGGGCGAAGACTACGACCAGCCGCCCTTCGGGCTTCAGGGCCCGGTAGCAGGCCTGGAAGGCGCGAAACATCCCCTCTTCGTAGGCCGCCCTGGATTTTTGTTTGTCGCCGCCGAAGCGGCTGGCGTCGTCGATCAGCTCCCCGTCGTTTTTTTCATGGTTCCACTTCGGGGAGAGCGGCTGCTGAAAGGCGGCGTCTATTTCGGGCGACAAACCGTGCAGCGTCCGCCGCAGCCAGACGTAGAAGAAGTCCATCAGGTCGGAGTAGGGGATGGCGTCGTAGTAAGGGGGGTCGGTAAGTACAAGATCGATATTATTACCTGTTAACAACGTCGCAGAAGCCATGGCAACATGGGGGGCTTGCGGCGATAAGGGCGCCCTAATGACGTGCAGGACATACCGAAAAACCCAGTCGAGTCCGCTACAATAGTCACCGGTTGCCCCTGACAAGACATTGACTTCGCTAAAGTCCCATTTAATAGGCAGAGCGAAGCGTTGAAAGGTGTGGGTAATATATTCCCCATTGGGATCCCAGTTGCACACATTACTGTCATAGTCGGCCAAACGATTTATTGCCAAACCCAGATACGCCCCCACCGCCTCGACCCACTCCGGCGGGTAGCCGGCCTCGCGCATGGCGTCGCGGGCGGCGCGGGTATGTTTGACGAAGGTGCCCAGGGCCAGGAGCTGGCGGGGGGTGAAGAGCCTGGCCCATTGGTCGAAGCCGTATCCGTCAACCGAGAACGCCCTGCTCGCGCCGCTCCCGCCCTTGGGCGTGGGCTCTTCCGGCAGCCCGAACGGGACCTCCGCAAAAACCCGGGCGAGTTCCCTCTCCGCTTCCTGCGCCAGACGTACCTCCTCCGCCGTCGGCAGGCGGTACTCCTTGCCGTTCGGCCCGTCCACCACCACGGCGGTCATCACCGCCCCTAACCGGCCTGCTCGCCCTTCGAGGCGTATATCCTCCATGGTCATAATAGTCCCGCAGCTGGGGCAGGTCGCCCCGGAGCGGGACATGGTGCCGGCGCCGATCTTCCGGTCGTGCTCCCGCCTTTGCGCGGCGTTGCCGCCGACCACGGGCACGTCCTTCTGAACCCCGAAGACCACGCCGGTCCTATCGGCGCTGGGCTCCATGGTGAGCACCACGCGCTTGTTGTCCTTTTTGCAGAGCCAGCGGGTTTTCAAAAGCGGCACCGTGGCCCGGCAGTTCTTGCACGGCACCGTCCGCGCCCAGAGGTAGGCCACCGTGGGCTTGGGCACCCAGCGGGGGTGGCGCGGGTCCCGGAGGTATTCCTCCGTAAACTCCGCGTTCAGGGCCTCAAGGTCCGGCGAACCGTCCTCTTTAACCGGCACCGGCCGGGGCGCGCGCTTCTCCAAAGGACGGCCGTCCGGCTTCAGCGGCTCGAAGTCGGCGTAGACCGGGTAGAAGCGGGCCAATTCCCGGCGCGCCTGCTCCAGCACCCATCTGCCCCAGGCGCGCACGTGCCAGGAGAGATCGGCCTCCGGCACCGGGAGTTCCCCGGCTTCTAGCCGGGTCCGCAGAGTCTCCAGATCGAGTTGCCCCTCCTCGGGCCGCCCCCGGCCGACAGTTCCCGGGTGGGCCTGGTAAAAGGCTTCCATGAAATCCCGGTCGGATAAAATGAACTCCGGCAGCGGCCTTTTCTGCCCGGCCAGCTTCTGAGGATATTCCAGGGTGCACTTGAGGATGAACCAGGCCACCGGGTTGATGTCGATGGCGGTTACTTCGCAGCCCAGCCGCATGGCTTCCAGCGGTATCGACCCGCCGCCGGCGAAGGGGTCCAGCACCCTCGGTGGTTTGCCGCCGTAGGCCGTTTTGATCTCCTCGCGGAACCAGCCCAGCGCCGGGCCGTTCTCCCGCCCCCAGTGCAGGATGCCTCCTTCGGTTTCTTCCTTGATGCGCTCGATGACCCTGCCCCCGGGCAGCTTCTTCTTTTCCACCTTCCGCACCACCCGGCCCGCCAGCCTTTCGAGAATTCGGCGGCGCTCCTCCGGGGTGCCCGGATCGGGCAGCAGCGTGGCGATCAACACCGCCCGGCAGGCCGCCAGCGGCCTCCGCGCCGGCCAGATGTGCAGCGTGGAGATGTGCCCGTGCCGCACGTTCTTCTCGTGCACCGCATCCAGCGAGGCCTGCTTCAGCGGGAAAGCCTGCTCGATAAGACGCGGGAAGTCATTACCCACGATCATTTCCTCCGTGTGCGCTTAGACGTTTTCACCGTTCGGGCCAAGTGGTGCCCACGCCTCCTACGTTTCCGCCGCCTCAAAAATTTCCTGTTCGCCTATGACCACGCCGCCTTGGCGCCGCGCCAGGAGCTTGCCGAAGGGGTCCTGCACGCGCAGGAGGCGCGGGTGGGCACTGGCGCAGTCGTAGACCACGTAGAGCCAGTAGCGGTGGCGCAGGTTGCAGGCCCGGCCCCACTCGTTCTCCGAAAGCTCTATGTCGCCGATGCCGGCCCGGCCCTTGACCTCGATGGCCCGCTCCTCGCCGCCGGGGTGGCGCGATAGAAGATCGAAACCGGGGTAGGCCTCCAGACCGGCACGCACGGCCAGTTCCGGAGCCGAAACATCCCGGACGGCACAGCCGCGGCTCTCCTCGTAGCCCCAGGCCACCCGGACGGCGATCCGCTCGATCTCCCGGTCGTAGCGCGCCCTGTCTTCCGGATCGTAAGAGGGCACCACCAGAGCGTGGGCCACAAATCGCGCCTCGCCGGGAACGATCAGCTCCGGCTCCCGCCGCAGCACCGCCAGGGACCGCTCCATCCGGTCGGCGAGTTCCCGCTGCTGCTTCTTAACCCTGGTCAGTTCCCCCTTGGCCGCCGCCTCGCCCGCCGCGGCCCGCTCGGCAAGGCGGGCCCGCCTCCAGGCGAGTTCCGCTTCCCGGTAAGCGTAGCCCCGGCGGATGAAGTCCTCCCGTTCGGCCAGGGTGCCGAGCAGTGTCTGCCTGTGGGTGGCGGCCACGGCTTCGGCAATCCGCTCCCGAACGAAGTTCTTCGCCTGCTCGCAGGCCGCGGCGAGGGTGGAAACCAGCGGGATGGCCGCCGGAGGGATGGTTGACGCGCCGCGCAATAACATGAGGTGTTCCACCGGGCACTCCGCGATGCTTCCGGTCTCGTCCTGCCGCAGCGCCACCAAACGCGTCTCCACCAGTTCTTCCCGGCCGAAAACCTCAGGCAGCGCCGGATCGGCCTGCCGTATAACCCTGACGAGCGCCACGTGGAAGAAGTAGGGGCGCTCCGCATAAGGATCCACGAAGACGCCGCCCCGCCGCGCCCCCGCCGCGAACCGGGCGCGCACCAGCGAACAGTAACGGTCAAAGAGCGGTTCGCCGGGGTGCAGGAAGATGGCCGGCTCGCCCTCCGGCGGCTTGTAAACGGTCAGCCGCTCCCACCTTGCGGGAGCGTAACTTTCCAGGACCGGCCATAAGGGGTCGAGCGCCCCCGGCTTGAGGGGCCGGAAGGAGAAATAGCCCTCCGGGTCGCCCTCGAGGCCGATATCTAAGAGCGGAGCCGACTTCTCGAGGAAGCGGCGGACGTACCCCGGCAGCAGCCGCCGCAAGGTCTCGCGCTCCAGTTTGGCTTGTTCTTCGGGCAGATGCCGGGCGATATCCCCGCCGGTGCCGAGGAGCTTTTCCCGCTGCGCCAGCCGCGCCCTGACCTGCTCCGGCGTAAGGCGGCCCTCAACCTGTCGGACGGCCTCCTCGGTCTCTTCGTCCACCACCGCCTGCAGAATCAACTCTTTTAGCGAAACCCCTTCGAACTGCAGGCCGATAACGTCAAAAACCTTATCCGAGCCGAGTTCGCGGCGGATCTGCTCCAACTTCTCCAGCAGCGTTTTCAGCACCCTGCCCTCCCGGGTCTTCCCCGCCACCAGGTTGAAGATTAGCACCGGGTCGTGCCTCTGCTTGTAGCGGTGGACGCGTCCCATGCGCTGCTCCAGCCGCGCCGGGTTCCACGGCAGGTCGTAATTCACCATCAGCCAGCAGAACTGGAGGTTGATCCCTTCCCCGGCGGCATCGGTGGCGACCATGAGGTTGGCGCCGCCTTCCCGGTTCG
The DNA here is from genome assembly GCA_024653205.1 of Clostridia bacterium. Classification (NCBI taxonomy): domain Bacteria; kingdom Bacillati; phylum Bacillota; class Clostridia; species Clostridia bacterium. The sequence continues at coordinate 88,725 of JANLFO010000008.1, forward strand.
GCCGCCGGAAGAAGGCCACCTGCGCCTCGCGCTCCTGGTAGTCCATGCCGCCGTGGATGTGGGCCACCCTTCCCGTGTAGCCCAGGCCTTCCAGGCGCCGAACCAGGTAATCGAGGGTGTCTCGGTGCTCGGTGAAGATCAGGATCTTTTCGTCCTGGAAACGCTCGTCCTGCACCACCTCGCGCAGTTTTTCGAACTTGGACTCCTCTCCGGAGGCCAGCACCCGCCGCGCCAGGCCGAGTAAGTGGGAAACCTCTCCCCGCTCCGCTTGCAGCTCGGCCAGCGAGGTGGCAACCACCCCGGTGAGGGCCTGGTCCTCGGCTACCTCGTTCTGCTCGCGGCCTTCCTGGGGTTCCTCTTCGTCGGCGGTCATGCGGTCAAGGACGTCGGGCGTCTTGTCTAGTTTCCGCTGGTAGGCAGCGAGCTGCTCCTCCGTAAGCCGGCCGCTCTGGATATCCTCGATCAGCCCGTCCAGTTTCTCCAGACGCCGCTCCAGAGACCGCAACAGCGCCCACGTGGAACTCGCCAGCCGGCGCTGGAAGATGCTCATGGCCAGGCGGGCGGCCGAACGGTTTAAGATGCGGGCGCGACTATAATAGGTGCGGATGTAACTGGTGGTCGCCTCGTAGAGCTGCTGCTCGGCCGGTCCCAGGTCATAGCTCAAGGTGCGGGATTCCCGCTTGGGGTAAATCGGCGTGCCGTCGAACCGCACCATTTCTTCCTTGGTCCGCCGGAGAAAATGGCGCCGCCGCGCCGGTTCCGGGTAGGCGTTGAAGGCGTCCACGGTAGGCAGTATCTCCGGTTCCAGCAGCCGCCACAGGCAGAAGTAGGGGAAGTCCTTGCCCATGTGGGGCGTGGCGGTGAGCAGGAGCAGGTGGTGGCACCGCCAGGGTAGCATCCAGTCGGGGTCGTCCGAGGCCCCCGCGATGGCTTCGGCCAGGCGGTAGCGGTCGGTCTTCCGCACCGTGAAATCCGGATTGCGGTCGGCCGCAAGCTTATGGGCCTCATCGAAAACGACCAGATCGTAGGGCTCCACGCCGGGCTCGCCCAGCCGACTGAAGGTGGGCGGGCCGGCGAGCGTGTCCAGGCTGACGATGACCAGGTCGCCCTCCGGCCCGGTGAAGGGGTTGCCGGCGCGCGCCTCGGCACCGGTCACTATTTTAAACGGAAGGCTGAAAAGGGTGCGCAGTTCCCTTTGCCAGTTCCCCACCAGTCCCGCCGGAGGCACGATCAGGACGCGCCGGATCAGCCGCCGGGCGAGCATCTCGCGGATGTAGAGACCGGTCATGATGGTCTTGCCCGCCCCGGCATCGTCGGCCAGCAAGAACCGCAGCCTGGGCTGGGGGAGCATATGTTCGTACACGGCGAGGCGCTGGTGCGGCAAAGGGTCGATCCGGGAGGTTTCGGTGGCGAAGGCCGGGCTGAAAAGGTGGCCGTAGGTCAGACGCTCGGCCTCCACGGCCAGGCGGACGATTTCCGACGGGGCGGAGAAGTCCATCGGGCCCGGCATCGGCTCCGGCGGCGCGGCCGACGGCCGGTAGGTGGCCCGGTCTTCGGCGGCCAACGCGGCGTCGGTTGGTAGACCGCTGCCGCCGGGGAGCGCCGGTTTGTGTAACCCCTCAAGACCTTCCATTTCCAGGCGCAGGATCTGAGCCCAGGCCAGGCGGTTGGGACGGGCCTGCCCGTTTTCCCAGCGGTTGACGGACGCAAAGGAAACGCCCAGAAGTTCCGCCAGGCGCTTCTGGCTCAGACCCAGCTTGGCCCGTAGGCGCCGGATCCGGTCTGGGTAGTCGTGGGGGATGAATCGCACTTTGCTCCTCCGTTTTAGACTTATCCGACTAGGGAATCGCTGCCATAATGGTAAACCATCGCGTGCCTGGTGTCAAGGCTATAGCAAGTGCGATGTAGATTAGGACGTGCCCTCTCGCCCAGGGGGAAAGTACCCGCACCGTCTACTGCCACCGGTGCGCGGGAACCCAAAGCCACCAGCACCCGGAGCGCGGCGCCCGAGCGCAAGCATCGTCGGCGAGGTGACCGGTACGAACGGGGTGACCCGGGACCGCCCCAAGGCAAACTGGGGATACGCCAGCGCAAGTTCTGGTTGTCCGTGGATGGAGGGTTCTGGTATAATAGCCCCGCAGGTGGAGTAAACCAACCTGGGGGAGGAAAAACATGGGCCAGAATAACGCGGTGGGGGTTGCTCACAACGTGGAGACGGATTTGGGCTCCATACGTATTGCCGACGAAGTGGTAGCGGTGGTGGCCGGCCTGGCGGCGACCGAGGTCCCGGGAGTTGCCGGCATGAGCGGGGGTATCGCCGGCGGAATCGCCGAGATGCTGGGCCGGAAGAACCTGGCCAAGGGCGTTAAGGTGGAGGTAGGAGAGAAAGAGGCGGCCATCGACCTTTTTGCGGTGGTGCACTACGGGGTACGCATCCCCGATGTGGCCCTGGAGATCCAGCAGAAGGTCAAGGAAGCGGTAGAGCGGATGACCGGGCTCAAGGTCATCGAGGTAAACGTGCACGTTCAGGGGGTGGCCTTTGCGCCCGAGGAAGAAGAGGAAGAAACCCGCCGCGTGCGCTAGGCGCCGGGTATTTGTGAAGAAGGAGCGGGGTCATGGGACTCTTTGAGCGGGCAATCGCGGTGCTTTATACGCTGGTCCTGGCGCTGGCGGCGGTCATCCTGGCGGCCACGGCTGCAGGCTGGCAGGATCCGGTGCTCTACTGGAACCGGCTGATGGCTTCCGGCCAGGAACGCTGGATAGTCGGGGTGCTGGCGCTGGCCGTAGCCCTGGTCGGGCTGCGTGCCCTAATAGGAATGCTCGGTACCCGGGAACCGGAGCAGACGCTGGTGCAGAGTACCCCCGCCGGGGAGGTATACATCAGCCTTTCCGCCTTAGAGCACATGGTAGCCCGGACCGGCCGGCAGGTGCGGGGGATAAGGGAGGTCCGGCCCCGGGTCAGGGTCACACCGACTGGGGTGGCCGTCCGTGTAGAGGCCATGGTCAACCCGGACGTTTCAGTTCCTCAGGTCACGGCCGAGTTGCAGGAGAAGGTGCGGCGGCAGATAGAAGAGTTGGTCGGGGTGCAGGTGCTGGAAGTTAAGGTGCTGGTGGAAAGCGTGCTGCGTGAGCGCACGCGCGTTCGCTAGCCGAAAGGACCGGGTGATAGGGCGTGGACTGGGATTACTGGCGCCGCCACCCCGGCCGAGTGAGCGGGCTGGCGGCCGGAATGCTCTTCGGCATTCTTACCGTGGCGTTGGGATTCTGGGAAGCGGTTTTCGTGTTCTTCTGCGCCGGCGTAGGGTACCTTCTGGCCTGGCACCTTGAACCTTACGGCGGTCTGTACGGCTTTCTTACCCATATCTTGCGGCGGCGCTAGAGGAGGAGACCTGGCCCTCTTGAGCAGACGACTGGCCCGGCAGAAAGCTTTTCAGGTTCTTTTCCAGATTGACGTGGGACGAACCGAACCCGAGCTGGCCTGGCAGCAGGTCCTTCAGGGGAGCAGGCTGGCGGGGGATAATCTCGAATACGCCCGTTCGCTGGTGCAGGGGGCCCTGGATCACCTGGAAGAGATAGACGGGCTGATCAGTCGGCACTCTTTCGACTGGCGGCTGGAACGCATGGGCAACGTGGATCGGAACGTGCTCCGCCTGGGAGTGTACGAGTTACTGTACTGTCCGGATCTGCCTGCCAGCGTGGTCATCAACGAGGCCATAGAATTGGCCAAGCTCTACCATGACGAGGAGGCGGGGCGCTTCGTAAACGGCATACTCGACGCAATAAACAAGGCCCACCGGTCCAACGAATAGACTGCAGGCAAAGTTGGGGTCTGCAGGGTTCGGCAGCGGCCCGGCAGGAGTCGCGGGAAGGCATTACGAATGTTTATCAAAAGTTCTTAGTGAGGAGGGCGGGGCTGGTTTATGGCCGCACAACTCATCGACGGCAAGAAGATCGCGGCGGAGATAAGGGCGGAAATCCGGGCGGAGGTGGAGGAACTCCGCCGCCGGGGGCTGGAGCCCGGGCTCGCAGTAGTGCTGGTGGGAGACAATCCCGCCTCCCAGATCTACGTCAACAACAAGCACAAAGCCTGCGGAGAGCTGGGCATCTACTCCGAGGTTCACCACCTGCCTGCCGAAACCGCCCAAGGGGAACTGGTGGGCCTTATCGAACGGCTTAATTCCGACCCCAAGATACACGGCATTTTGGTGCAGCTGCCGCTTCCGGAGCACATCAACGAGAAGGCGGTGATCGATGCCATCAGCCCCGCCAAGGACGTGGACGGCTTTGGTCCGGCCAACGTGGGCAACCTGGTAATCGGTGAGGACTGCTTCTATCCCTGCACGCCTCACGGGATACTGGTCATGCTGGACAAGATCGGCGTGGACCCCAAAGGCAAGCGGGCGGTAGTGGTGGGCCGCAGCAACATCGTGGGCAAACCCGTAGCCATGATGCTTCTGCACCGCCACGCTACCGTGACCATATGCCACAGCCGGACTCCGGACCTGGCCGCCGAGTGCCGGCAGGCAGACATTCTGGTGGTGGCGGTAGGCCGGCCGCGCATGATCAGCGGTGACATGGTGAAGGAAGGCGCGGTGGTGATCGACGTGGGGGTTAACCGCCTGGAAAACGGAAAGGTCGTGGGAGACGTGGACTTTGCCGGCGCCTCCGAGAAGGCAGGCTGGATTACCCCGGTTCCGGGAGGCGTGGGCCCCATGACCATCACCATGCTGATGAAGAATACGGTGGAGGCGGCCAAACGCCAGTGGAGCCGCGGGTCCTGACCGTTTCCGAACTCACCGCCTACCTGCGGGAGCTGCTGGCCGGGGATCCGGTGCTGGCCGACGTTTGGGTACGAGGGGAGATAAACAACTTCCGCCACCATTCCTCCGGTCACATGTACTTCTCCCTCCAGGACGGGGGAGCGGTGCTGCGGTGCGTGATGTTCCGCGCCCAGAACGGGCGCCTTTCTTTTCGCCCGGCCAACGGCCTGGAGGTGATAGCCCGGGGCTACGTGGCCGTATACCCGCGGGACGGTCAATACCAGCTCTACGTCCGGGAGATGTGGCCGGGGGCGCTGGGCAGTATCTTCTTATCCCTGCAGCAGCTAAAGGAGAAGCTGGCCAAAGAGGGCCTGTTTGCCGAGGAGCGCAAGCGGCCGCTCCCGCTCCTTCCCCGGCGGGTGGGGGTGGTTACCTCTCGCGACGGTGCCGCCCTGCGGGATATAATCAGCGTGATCGGGCGCCGCTGCCCGGCGATACAGATCGTAGTGGCCCCGGTACTGGTTCAGGGAGCGGGGGCGCCCCAGAGTATTGCCCGGGCCATACGGCTTCTGAATGATTACGCAGCCGTCGACGTGCTTATTGTGGGGCGGGGCGGGGGTTCGGGAGAGGATCTGGCCGCCTTCAACACCGAGGAGGTGGCGCGGGCCATTTACGCTTCCCGCGTGCCGGTAGTGGCGGCGGTTGGCCACGAGATCGACTATACCATTGCCGACCTGGTGGCCGACCGGCGCGCGCCCACGCCCTCGGCGGCGGCGGAGATGGTGGCCCCCCTGCGTTCCGAACTCCTCCGCCAGCTGGCCAACCTTCAGGCCCGCATGGAGGCCGCCTGCCGGCGCCGGCTGCAGGCGGGTGCCCAGCGCCTGGAGCTCCTGTCCAGCCGGCCCTGCCTGGCGCGGCCCCACCTGCATTTGGACCGCTTCCGCCAGCACCTGGACGAGTGCGCGGCGGGGCTGGAGAGGGGTTTCACCGCCCTCCTGGAGGGCCTGGACCGGGAGGTGGCTGTCCTGGCGGCGAAGCTCGACAACCTCAGCCCCCTGTCCGTGTTGCGGCGGGGTTACAGCGTTTGCCGGCAGGAGGGGAGAATAGTCCGCCGGGCCGGGGAGGTGGCTTTGGCCAGCCGGGTAGAAGTGGTCCTTTACCAGGGCCGGCTGGTGTGCCGGGTAGAGGAGAAGGGTGAAGAGGGGGAGCAGGAGTAATTGGAGGCATCATCCCTGAGCTTTGAGGAGGCCCTCAAGCGTCTGGAGGCCATAGTGCGGCGGCTGGAAGCCGGAGAACTCTCTTTGGAGGAGGCCCTGACCGGCTTCGAGGAAGGCGTGCAGCTGGTGCGCTTCTGCCGGGAAAGGCTGGCCGCGGCGGAAGAGAGGCTGCAGTGGCTGGTGGAATTGGCCAACGGCACGGCCGAGTGCCGGCCCGGGGAAGGGGAGGAGCCGGGTCCCGGGCTCTAGAGGGTCAGAAGGAAGGGAAGACTTTGGGTCTGGTCGGCTATCTGGAGGACAAGCGCCGCCTGGTGGACGCCGCCCTGGATCGGTATCTGCCGGCGGAAACGGTCTACCCGCCGCGCATTCACCAGGCCATGCGCTACAGCGTGTTCGCCGGCGGCAAGCGTCTCCGGCCCCTGCTGGTGCTCATGGCCGCCGAGGCGGCCGGGGGCGATGAGGAGAAGGCCGTTCCCGCCGCCTGCGCGGTGGAAATGGTGCATACCTATTCTTTGATCCACGATGATCTGCCGGCCATGGACGATGATGACCTGCGCCGAGGAAGACCTACCTGTCACCGGGCGTTTGACGAGGCCACGGCGATCCTCGCGGGTGACGCGCTGTTGACGCATGCCTTCTGGCTCCTGGCGTCCGAGCTTCCCCGCCTGGGGGTTCCCGCGGCCACGATCGTAAAGGTAGTGGAGGAACTGGCGGAAGCGGCGGGCGTGCGGGGCCTTATTGCCGGACAGGTGGTGGACCTGGCGGCCGAGGGCCGCGAGGTGGACGAGCAGGAGTTGCTGTACATCCATCGCCACAAGACGGCAGCGCTGTTTGTGACCAGCCTGCGTATAGGAGGGCGGCTGGGCGGGGCGGGAGAGCCGGAGCTATCGGCGTTGACCGCCTTCGGAGAGAGCCTGGGGTTGGCATTTCAAATCATAGATGATATACTGGATGTGACGGGAGAGACCTCTAAGTTGGGTAAACGGCCCGGGTCGGATGTGCGACGGGAAAAGGCCACTTTTCCCCGACTCTTCGGCCTGGAAGGAGCCCGGCGCCGGGGCGAGGAGGCTACGCGGCAGGCGTTGTCGGCCATAGAGCCGCTGGGGGCGGGAGGGCGGCGATTGCGCGAACTCGCGCTGTACTTGCTGGCCCGCGACCGGTAGGCGCAGCGAATTCGCCTGTAGGCGCAGGTACGGTATGAAACGCACGTATCCGAACACGCGAGGGCGGGCTTAACCCGGAAGCGGGCCCATCGGCCGGCGGGGAGGTTCGCCTTTCGGCGTTTGTGGGGGTGGCTGAGGCCGTTTCCGGGCGATCGTGCGAGGTCTTCCTCCCGGGCGGAAACGAGTGTCTTCACCCGGTAGGTGGTGCAGTATTCTAGTCAGAATGGCTTCTTCTGAAGGCGGGCCTAAAAATCCGCCAAGGGCACAGCGATGAAGCTTCTGGTGCTGGCCGCCGACGCCCAGTTGGGGGCTGGTGCTGGGAGACTAGGGGGCCGGGCAGCCCGCAAAGGCATGCGGGTGCCGTCCCGACCCCCGCGGAGACCTGAGTGCGTGGTCTGCGGGCTACGGCTCAGGACAGAAACCTGCATGTCGGTGCGACGGGTGCTGGCTGCAGTGTAGCCTGCCCTGAGTGGCACGGGCGGATGTTGGCGATGACCCGCCGGAGCTGTTGGCCGCAGGTCCGGTTCGGTAGCGGCTGAAACCCGCGCTGCAAAAGGGGCTAGGGAGAAGCCGGACTGTCGGGGAAAGCTCCTAGACTGTCTACCGCTAGGGTAGGGCCCGGCCGGGATTAAAGTGTGCTCTAAGTGGCAATCTAGCCCTGCCTCGGGTGACCGGGCAGTGCGGTCCTTAAAGGGAAACCGCCGGGCCGGCGACGACCGGTGGACCGCAGGGAAAGCCTGCTAGACCTCAAGGCGCAACGTTTACCGGCCGGGCTACCACCTACCGCAGGTTTTTGGAGGAATCGGGGTGAGAACCGGGTGGCCAAATCGGGTGTTTCGGGCCGCAGGGCATTGCTGATCGGGGGCGGTGCCTTTTTTTTGGCCGTGTTGGTGGCCGGCGGTTCTCAGACCCTGCTGGAGCGTCTGACCATTCTACCTTTGACCTTTGTTCTTCTCGTAGCCATTATCCTTACCGGCATCCTTTTTGATATAATTGGCGTGGCGGCAACCGCGGCGCGGGAAACCGGCTTCCACGCCAAGGCCGCCCGGCGGGTGGCCGGAGCCCGGCAGGCCCTATACCTGGTTCGCAACGCCCATCACGTGGCCAGTTTTTGTAACGACATAGTCGGAGACATATGCGCCACCCTCAGCGGGGCCATGGGAGCGGCCATCGTGTTTCGCCTGGTGGGCCCGGCGGATACCCTGGCGGGCTGGTGGGCGGGCATCTTGATGACTGCGGTCATATCCGGGCTGACCATTGGGGGCAAAGCCTGGTCCAAAGGCTTGGCCATCGGCCGTGCGGAGGAGATCACCTTTGAGGTGGGTCGCCTGTTGTACTGGCTCCAGCAGGCGGTGACCGCTTTTAGAGGGCAGAAAGGAAAGCGAAAATGTACCTAGAGCAGATAGACGGTCCCGAAGATCTAAAGCGGCTTGCTACCGAGCAGTTGGTGCATCTGGCTCGGGAAATCCGGGAGGAACTGGTGCGGATCGTGGCCGCCAACGGCGGCCACCTGGCTCCCAACCTGGGTGTGGTAGAGCTGACCCTGGCCCTGCACCGGGTTTTCGATTCCCCCCGGGATAAGATAATCTGGGACGTGGGCCACCAGTGCTACGTGCACAAACTGGTCACCGGCAGGCGCCGGCAGTTTGCCAGCCTCCGCCGCTACGGAGGGCTGTCAGGCTTCCCTAAACGGGAGGAGAGCCCCCACGATCCCTTCAATACCGGCCACAGTAGCACCTCCATTTCCGCCGCCCTGGGGCTGGCCCTGGCCCGGGACCTGGCGGGAGAAGATTACGAGGTGGTGGCGGTCATCGGGGATGGAGCCATGACTGCGGGAATGGCTTACGAGGCTCTGAACCACGCCGGCCACCTGCAAACCCACCTGATTGTGGTGCTTAACGATAACGAGCGCTCGATAGGGCACAGCGTGGGGGCGATGGCCGCCTACCTGGGTCGGCTGCGGGCCAGCAGCACCTATGCCCGGAGCAAGAAGCGGTTCGAACAGCTCATGCGCTCCTGGTCGCCGGCCGGCCCGAAGGTGCTGAGGGCGGCGGAGAGACTCAAGGATAGTCTGAAACACCTCCTGGTACCGGGAATGGTCTTCGAAGAATTGGGCTTCACCTATCTGGGCCCCGTGGACGGCCACGACCTCACCGCCCTACAGGAAGTCCTCTCGTGGGCGCGGAAGCTTGAAGGTCCGGTACTGGTACACGTCCTTACCAAGAAAGGCAAGGGGTATCAGCCGGCGGAGGAAAATCCGGACGTCTTCCACGGGATCGGACCGTTCGACGCGCAAAGCGGGCGGCTGCAGGAGAAGACCCCGTTTCCGTCCTACACCGCCGTATTCGGGCGGACGCTGGTGCGGCTGGCCGAGCAGGACTCCCGCGTGGTGGCCATCACCGCGGCCATGGCCAGCGGCACCGGACTGGAGGATTTTGCCCGCCGGTTTCCCCGAAGGTTCTTCGACGTGGGCATCGCCGAGCAGCACGCGGTCACTCTGGCCGCCGGTTTGGCTGCGGCCGGGCTAAAGCCGGTAGTGGCCGTTTACTCGACCTTTCTCCAGAGAGCCTACGATCAGGTAGTGCACGATGTCTGCCTGCAGCGGTTGCCGGTGGTGCTGGCCCTGGATCGGGCCGGGCTCGTCGGGGAGGACGGCGAGACCCACCAGGGGACCTTCGACCTGGCCTATCTGCGGCACGTACCTCACCTCACCGTCATGGTACCCAAGGACGAGGACGAATTGCAGCACCTGCTGTGTACTGCCTTGCAGCTCGATGGGCCGGCGGCCCTGCGTTATCCGCGGGGGCGAGGGCGGGGAGTGAATCTGGCTTCGGAACCCTGGCCGCTGCCGGTGGGCCGGGGAGAGGTGCTGCGGGAGGGCCGGCACCTGGTAGTCCTGGCGGTCGGCCCGCCGGTTTACGAGGCCCTGGCGGCGGCCGAGTTGCTGGCCAGGAAGGGCATAGAGACCACGGTGATCAACGCCCGCTTTGTCAAACCGCTGGACCGAGAAATGATCGTGAGGCAGGTGAAGCGAGCGGGATACCTGCTCACGGTGGAGGAGCACGTGCTGGCCGGGGGCTTCGGCAGTGCGGTGCTGGAGCTGTTGGCCGCAGAAGGAGTAAGACCTGCGGCGGTGCGCTGTCTGGGCATACCGGATTGTTTCGTGGGGCACGGGGGGCCGGAGCAACTGCGGGCGGAACTGGGCCTGGACGCCCGGGGAATCGCCCGGGCGGCGGAAGCTTTGCTGCGCTCGGAGTACGCCGCCGCCAAGTGGGTTGGGACACCCCGAGGGAGAACCAGGACTGGCGGGAGGGCAAACCAGCACTGCCCCGAGACAAACTGGGGATAACTCAGTTAGGTCAACCGAGACCTGGTCCGGGAGGTAGAGGCCATCGATCGGGTGGAGAAGCAGCGTTTGGACCTGCTGCTGGTGGAGCGGGGCTTGTGTGCCAGCCGGGAGCAGGCCAGAGCCTGCGTGCTTGCCGGCCGGGTGACCGTAGACGGCCGGCGGTTAGACAAGCCCGGTACCCGGGTTCCGGTCACCGCCCGGATTGTGCTTTTGGGTACGCCCCATCCCTACGTGGGTCGGGGAGGGCTGAAGCTGGAACGGGCGCTGGCGGTATTCGGCCTCGACCTGACCGGGAAGGTGGTGCTGGATGTGGGCGCCGCCACCGGCGGGTTCACCGACTGCGCCCTGCAACACGGAGCGGCAAAAGTGTACGCCGTGGACGTAGGGTACGGGCAGTTGGCCTGGAAGTTGCGGCGGGACCCGCGGGTGGTGGTTCTAGAGCGGGCCAACATTCGTTATCTGGAGCCCGGTCGGCTGGAGGAACCGGCCGACGTGGCCACCGTCGACGTTAGCTTCATCTCCCTGTTGAAGGTGCTGCCGGCGGTGAAGAGGCTGCTCAGACCCGGGGGACGGGTTATCGCCCTGGTCAAGCCGCAATTCGAGGCCGGCCGGGAGAAGGTAGGCAAGCGCGGGGTGGTCCGGAGCCCGGCTACCCACCTGGAGGTCCTGGAGCGGGTGGTGCAGGGAGCCAGGGAGTTGGGGTTTGGCGTTGAGGGGCTGAGCTACTCGCCCGTCAAGGGGCCGGAAGGGAACATTGAGTTCTGGCTTTACCTGTCCCTCGAGCATCAGGCGGAAAGGCAGCCCGGACCGGGTGAAATCGAGCGGGTGGTGGCCGAGGCCCACCGGGTCCTGGGCGGGACGAAGGAGCACGGGCATGCGCACCTTGGGACTGGTTCTCAATCCCACCCAGAGTAGGTCGCCGGAAGTGGCCCGGGACATAGCCGAGTGGCTCGGAAGGCACGGCGTGCGGCCGATGCTTGTCCGCGCTCACGCCGCGCTGGCCGGCCTGGAGCGGTGGGGCGTAGAGGAGGAGCAGCTGATCCGAGAGGCAGAGTGCCTGGTGGCCCTGGGCGGCGACGGCACCCTGCTGGCGGCCGCCCGTCTGGCCCTGGCCGGAGGCAAGCCTCTCCTGGGAGTAAACCTGGGCCACCTGGGCTTTCTGACCGAGGTGGAGTTGCCCGACCTTTTTACGGGATTGGAGCGGCTGCTAACCGGCGACTACCGCCTGGAAGAGCGGATGGTGCTCAAGGGCGAGGTCTGGCGGGGAGAGGGACTCGCGGCGAGCTTCTGCGCCCTGAACGACATGGTGGTCAGCCGTGGAGCCTTTTCGCGCCTGTTGGAGCTGCGCACCTGCGTAGAGCAGGACTTCGTGGCCACCTATCCGGCAGACGGGCTCATCGTCAGCACGCCGACGGGCTCTACCGCCTACTCCCTGGCGGCCGGCGGCCCCATAATCGTCCCCTCACTGGAGGTGATTCTGCTCACGCCCATCTGCCCGCATACCTTTTACGCCCGGCCCCTGGTAATCGAGGCCGAGAGACAGGTGAGGGTTCGGGTGGAAACCGAAAGGGCGGAGGCCATGCTCACCGTGGACGGCCAGCGGGGTCACCCGCTGGCGGTGGGGGACGAGGTTAGGGTGACCAAGGCTCCGAAATACCTGCACCTGGTGAAGCTGGGCGGAAGGTCCTTTTTTGAGATCATGCGGCAGAAACTGCGTTTGGGCGAAAGCAAGGGAAGTGGTGGCCTGTGGCTAAGCTAGGGCGGCAGCGCGCGGTTCTGGAGATCATTTCCGAACAGGTGGTTTCCACCCAGGGTCAGCTGGCCTTCGAACTGCGTAAGCGCGGCTACCGGGCAACGCAGGCTACGGTCTCCCGGGACATCCGGGAGTTGGGCCTGGTCAAGGTGCCGGCGGGAGACGGGACCTATCGCTATGCCCTGCCCGGTTCGGCATCTCCCTCGGCGGACGCCTGCGCCCGGATGCGCAGGCTTTTCCGGGATTCGGTGGTCAACGTGGATTACAGCGACAACCTGGTGGTGATCCGAACCCTTCCTGGAACCGCGCAGGCGGTGGCCTCGTGCGTCGACGGCGTGCGCTGGCCGGAAGTCCTGGGTACGGTAGCCGGCGACGACACCATCCTGGTGGTGATAAAACCCAGGAAGGCCGTAGCCCAAGCGGTGCAAAAATTTAGGGAACTGCTGGCGGAAGAGTGGCCGCAGGAGTGAGGCGGATGCTGGCCAGCCTCTACGTGGAAAACCTGGCGCTTATCGAGCGGCTGGAACTGGAGCTGGGGCCGGGATTCAACGTGCTCACCGGAGAGACGGGCGCCGGGAAGTCTCTGGTAGTGGATGCGGTCAACCTGCTGCTGGGGGCCAGGGCCGCTACCGAGCTGATCCGGACGGGCGCCGAACGCGCGGCCGTGCAGGGCGCGTTCTTCTGCCCCGGGTCCGAGACCCTGCGGGTGCGCCTGGAGGAAATGGGAGTCGTGCCCGAGCCCGGCGAGGTCCTGGTGCTGGCGCGAGAACTGAACCGTACCGGCCGGCACCTCTGCCGGGTGGGCGGCCGGCTGGTGGGCCTGGCAGCCTACCAGGAGTTGGGTCGATGCCTGGTAGACGTGCACGGTCAGCACGAGCACCAGTCGCTGCTGAACGGCTCCACCCAGTTGTGGCTTCTAGACGCCTACGGCGGCCCGGAGTTGCTGGCCCGGCGGCGGGCCGTAGGGGATGCCTGGAGAAGATGGCAGAGGGCGGAAGCCGAGCGGGCGCGGCTGGCGCACCTGCAAGAGGAGGAGCAGAGATACCGGGAACTCTGGGAGTTTCAGGTTCGAGAGATCAGGTCTGCCAGGCTGCGGCCCCAGGAGGAGGAAGAGCTTCAGGCCCGGGAGAAGCTCCTGGCCGGAGCGGAAAGCCTTTTGGGAGCGGTGGAGGAGGCCTACAGGCTGCTGTTCGGGGGTCCGGGCGGCACGGGGGCCTACGACCAGATCAGCCGGGCGGCGGGTCAGATCAGGGCGGTGATCGGCCTGGACCCGGCGGCCCTGAGCGAGGTGGTGGGAGCCCTGGAGGAAGTGGCCGCGGGCATCCAGGACCATGCCCGGTTTCTGCGCGATTACCGGGAAGGGTTGGACTTTAGCGCCGAGCACCTTGCCGAGGTGCAGGCCCGCCTGGCCCAGATTCGGCAGTTGCGGCGCAAGTACGGGGGCACGGTGGAGGAAATCCTGAAGCAGGCCGAGGAACTGGAGCGCCGCCTGAAGGAAATGTCGGATCGGAGCGAAGAGCTGGCGCGGGCGGAGACGGAGAGGGCGGCGGCCGAGGCCGATTACCGGCATAAGAGCTCGGAACTGTCCGCCCACCGGCGGGAAGCGGCAAAGCGGTTGGAGGCGGAGCTGGCGGGAGTCCTGGTCGACCTGGCCCTTCCCAACACCGTTTTCGTCGTGAACTTTACCGCCGCGGCGCCCGGCCCGGCCGGGGAAGAGGCGGTGGAGTTCCACTTCAGCTCCAACCCGGGTGAGCCGCCGCGGCCGGTGGCCAAGGTGGCTTCGGGCGGAGAGCTTTCGCGGCTCATGCTGGGCCTCAAGAGCATCATGGCCGAGAACGACGCCATCCCCACGCTGATCTTCGACGAAGTAGACGCGGGTCTGGGGGGTGCGGCCGCGCGGGCGGTAGGAGAGAAGCTGCGGCAGTTGAGCCGGTGGCACCAGGTAATCTGCGTCACGCATGCGCCTCAGATCGCCGCCTATGCCGACCGTCACTTCTTCATTGCCAAGGAGGAGGCGGGAGGCCGGACGGTGGTGCGGGTGCGGGAACTGGGCCGGGAGGAGAGAATAGGTGAACTGGCCCGCATGCTGGCCGGGCGGGTAGACGACGCTTCGCTGAACCACGCCCGGCGCCTGCTCGAGGAAGCGGGGGCATAAAACCTAGGGGCAGGGGTTAACTTAACGCTAGATCATCCTGGCCAGGACGTCGGGAAAAACCAGGAGCGTGGTCCATTCACCTATGCCTTCGGGTAAAGGCCGGACGTTCTGGCTTTTTTCCGCCCTGCTGGCGGCAGTCCTGTTCTTCTCCTACGCCCTGTACTCGGTGCCCGAGGAGCAGCGCCTGGGCATCGGCGAAGAGGTCCGGCTGGAGCTGGCGCTTCCGGCCAGGCTGCTGTCCGGCCTGGGACGCTGGCAGCCCTCGGACGGGGTGAACTGGCCGGTGGCCACCCGTCCCGGCAGCCTGCACCTCAGGCTGGAGCTCCTGGGCCTTATCCCCGTAAGAACGGTTACGGTTCACATCGTGGAGCCGCCGGAAGTAGTGCCCGGAGGACACTGCATCGGCGTGCTTCTAAGGACTTCGGGAGCGGTAGTGGTGGGCTTTGCGCCCATTACCTCGGGCGGGGGCGAAACCGTCAATCCCGCGCGGGAGGCGGGGTTCGTCCTGGGAGACACCATAACCCGTATCGACGGCCACACCGTGGCCGGCGAGGATCAGGTTGCCTATCTGGTGGATCGGGCCGGTAGGGCGGGAAAGACGGTTCGGGTGACGGTGCGCCGGGGCGGCGAGCTGAAGACCCTGGTGGTGCGGCCGCTGTTCTGCCGGGAGACCGGGCGCTACCGTATCGGGCTCTACGTGCGGGACAGTGCGGCAGGGGTAGGCACCCTTACCTTCTACCTGCCCCGGGAAAAGGTTTTCGCCGCCTTGGGGCACATGGTAGTGGACAGCAATAGTGAGCCTGTTCCCCTGGCGGACGGCCGCATTGTGGGCGCCAGCGTCCAGGGTATACAGCAGGCCAGGCAGGGCCGGCCGGGGGAGAAGATCGGGTTGTTTCTGGATCGCACCGATCTGCAGGGCAGTATTCTGCGTAACACCAGGTTTGGCATCTTCGGTTCCCTGGACAGGCTGCCCCGGCGCTCGCTGTACCGGCAGCCGGTTCCGGTGGCCCTGGCCCACCAGGTGCACTCCGGGCGGGCGGAGATGCTGACGGTGATAAACGGGGAGGAGATCGAGCGCTTCGAAGTGGAGATCGAGCGGGTCATGCCCCAGCAGCGGGAGGACGGCCGGGGCCTGCTGTTGCGGGTCACCGATCCCCGCCTGCTGGCCCTGACCGGCGGCATAGTGCAGGGCATGAGCGGGAGCCCTATTCTGCAGGACGGCACCCTGGTGGGGGCGGTTACGCACGTTTTCGTGCACGATCCCACCCGGGGCTACGGGGTGCTGGCCGAGTGGATGCTGGCGGAAATGGGCCTGTTCGGGAGGGCGGAGGTCGAAAAACCGAAAAGATTGACGATTGGCGGTCTCTAGCAGGATTTCTTCTCCGGGTGTCGAAACAGCCTTTGTCAGGAAGATATTTCCATTTACTGGGGAGGGAGATCAATTGAACGAACCCATAAGCATACTCATCGCCGATGACCACCGGGACTTTTGCCAAGTATTAGTTGATTACGTGAATTCCCAGGCCGACTTCCGCCTTCTGGGCGTGGCCCATAACGGTGAGGAGACCTTGAGGCTAATTGCGGAGAAGCGGCCGCAGGTAGTACTGCTGGACATCATCATGCCCCATCTCGACGGGCTGGGAGTCCTGGAACGCCTGCAGGCCGTACCTCCGGGCCAGCGGCCGCGGATCATCGTGGTCACCACCGTGGGGAACGAAACCACCACCAAGCGTTGCCTGCAGCTGGGGGCGGACTACTACATCCTGAAGCCCTTTGATCTCGAAGTCCTGGGCATGCGCATCCGCCAGTTGGCCAACGGGCAGCCTCTCTCCTCGCCCGCCCCCTCCCGGGGCAGGAATCTCGATCTGGAGGTAACGCGGATCATTCACCAGGTGGGCGTACCCGCCCACATTAAGGGTTATCAGTACCTTCGGGAGGCCATTCTAATGGTGATCGAGGAAATGAGCCTTCTGGGGGCGGTAACCAAGGAGCTCTATCCTTCCATAGCCCGCAAGTACAATACTACGCCCAGCCGGGTGGAGCGGGCCATACGTCACGCCATTGAGCTGGCCTGGGAACGGGGAAATCTGGAGATCATCGATCGTCTGTTCGGATATACGGTAAGGGTAGATAAGGGTAAGCCGACCAACTCGGAGTTCATTGCCATGATTGCGGACAAACTGCGTTTGGAATCCAAGGCCTCGTAAAGGCAGACCGTAACGAAGCGTAACCGGGCTGCCGGGGCGAGGAAGCGCCTCTTTCCCCTTCGCGCGCAGGCGCGTATCGCCGCGAGACCGTATTTCTCCCCGGAAATAGTTGCATAATAGGCTCGGGTGATAGGCCTTGCGCATCAAGGGCCGGGCCCGGGTGGACCGGCGCACCAAGCATCTGGTACAGAGGCTTAAAGCCCACGAAATTGCCATTATCGATCACCCCGACCTGGACGCCGTGGCCGCCGAGGGCCTGGCCCGGCGTCGGCCCCGGGCGGTGGTAAATGCCAGCGCCTCAATCACCGGGCGCTACCCCAATTCCGGCCCCCTGCGGCTTCTCCGGCAGGGCATACCGCTGCTGGACGGGGTGGGGCTGCAGGTGCTGGAGGCGGTGCGGGAAGGAGAAGCGGTCGAGATCGTGGGAGAGGCGCTTTTCTGCCACGGGCAGGAGGTTGGCCGCGGCCGCTGGCTGACGGCCGAAGGAGTGGAGACGGCGATGCGGCGGGCCCGGGCGAACTTTCCCCGGGAGCTGGCCCGCTTTATAGAGAACACCCTGTATCGCGCCCGCGAAGAGGTGGAAGCGGTCCTCGGGGGGCTGGAAATACCGCCCCTGGAGACGGAGTTCGGCGATCGACAGGTTCTGGTGGTGGTGCGGGGGGAGCACTGCCGGGAAGACCTCGTTGCCCTCCGTCCCTACATAAGGGAAAACCGGCCGGTTCTGGTAGCCGTAGACGGGGGCGCGGACGCCTTGCTCGAGTGCGGGTACCGGCCCCGGGTCATAGTGGGGGATATGGACAGCGTAACCGACAGCGCCCTGCGCTGCGGAGCGGAGCTGGTGGTGCACGCGTACCCCGACGGCCGGGCGCCGGGACTGGCGCGGCTTGAGCCCCTGGGCCTGGCGGACGAGGCCAAGGTGGTGCGGGCTCCGGGCACCAGTGAGGATCTGGCCTTGTTACTGGCGCACCAGCTCGGGGCCTCGCTGATCGTAACCGTGGGCAGCCACTCCAACGTGCTCGATTTCTTGAACAAGGGAAGGCAGGGTATGGCCAGTACCCTCCTGGTTCGTCTCAAGGTGGGGTCCTCCCTGCTGGACGCCAAGGGCGTAAGCCTCCTGTATCGCCAATCCTTTCGTCTCCGCCTCTTGCTGGAGCTGGTGGCGGCCGCGCTGGTGCCGGTACTGACCGCGCTCCTTGCCGCCCCGGTGACGCAGCAATTACTCCGCCTGGCCGCCCTGCGCCTGCGGCTGGTCCTGGGCGTTTAGGAGCCGGTTGGGGAAAGGGGTGGCCGGGTGCTGGCAGTAATCATTCCCGCCTACAACGAGGAAGAGACCGTGGGCCAAACGGTGGAGGCCTGCGCCCGGCTGGCTCCGGTCTCGGAAGTGATCGTGGTGGACGACGGTTCGCAAGACCGCACGGCCGAGGCGGCGGCCGGGGCGGGGGCACGGGTACTGAGGCTGGCCCGCAACTGCGGCAAGGGGCAGGCGCTCAACCTCGGTCTGAGGGCCACACGGGCTCCCTTCCTGGCCTTTGTGGACGCCGACGTGGGAACTACCGCCTGCGAGTTGGAGCGCCTCTGGGAGCCGGTTGAGGCAGGCCTGCTGGATATGGCCATAGGGCGGCTGACGGGCGGGCAAAAGGGTAGAACGCTGGGATTGGTAAGGGCCCTGGCCGGGTGGGGTATCTACCGGCTGGCCGGTTGCCGGCTGGTTGCCCCTCTTTCCGGTCAGCGGGTATTGGACGCCCGCGTGGCGAAGAGGCTGTATCCCTTGGCCGGCGGGTTCGGGGTAGAGGTGGATCTGACCGTGCGGGCGTTGTGGGCCGGGTTCAGGGTGGGGGAGGTCCCGGTAGCCATGAGCCACCGGGTGACCGGTAACGATTGGGCGGGGCTGGTGCATCGGGGTCGCCAGTTTTGGGAAGTGGGGCAGGCCTTGATACGCGCGGCCCGGAGCACAAGATGGTGATCGTTGAGGCGGCCCTGGCCGCTGCCGTTACCTTTTTGGCCCTGAAGTGGCCCCGGGCCTGGCCGCAGCGGCCCAACTACCGCGGCCTGATCGTGGCCCAGGCGGGCCCGGCACCGGTCCTGGGAGCGGCCGTTGCCCTCCTGCCTGCCCTGGCGGTCGAGGGCCCGACCGGAAAGGCCGGCCGGGTGCTTCTCGCCCTGATGGTCCTCGGTGCCGTGGGCCTTCTGGACGACCGTCGGGGCGGGGACCGGGTCAAGGGGCTTAAAGGTCACCTGCGCTACTGGCGGAAGGTGGGACCGGATACCGCTCTGCTCAAGGTGATCGGAGGTCTCGGCGCCGGAGTGGCGGTTGTTGCCCGCAGGTCCCTCCCCTGGTGGGAGGCGGGACTGGAGGTGGCAACCGTGGCCCTGGCGGCCAACGCGCTTAACCTTCTGGACCTCCGCCCGGGCCGCGCGCTCAAGGGGTTCTTCATCCTGGCCGGAGTATTGGCGGGCCTCGCCGGGGGAAGAAGCGTTCCCCTGTTGGCGCCGCTGCTGGTAGCCGCACTGGTATTCTTTCCCTTCGACCTGCGCGAACGGGCCATGCTGGGCGATGCCGGAGCCAACAGCCTGGGCGGGGCACTGGGCGCAATCGTCACCCTTCACTGGGGCGCGGCGGCGGAACTGGGGCTGCTCGCCGCCCTGGCCGGGTTGCACTGGTATGCGGAAAGAGCCTCCATCACCCGCCTGCTGGAGCGCGTGCCCTGGCTGGCGCGGTTAGACCGCCTGGGGCGGGCGGCACCAAAGGGGTAATGCCCGTTGTTGAGCAGTAAGGTGGGTACGGTAGTAGACGTAAAGGAAGACCTGCCGGGATACACGGAGCTGCTGGTGGAAATCGAAGGAGAACGTACACCGGCAATCAACTACGGAGCGCTGACCGGACCGGCAAGGATCGGAGATCGGGTGCTGTTGAACGTAACCGCGGTAGAGCTGGGGCTCGGTACCGGCGGCTACCACTTCGTAATGGCCAATCTCAGCGGCGGGTGTACCACGGCTTCCGGTCCGGGCCACATCATGAAGCTCCGCTACACCCCTTTGCAGTTCAAAGTGCCGGCACTGGAGGAAGAGAACTCTCCCTACCGGGCGGCGCTGGAGCGCTGCTCTTCTCTGGCCGGCATGCCGGTCATTGCCGCGCCCCTGCACAGTCTTGTGGCGCCGGCCGTCGCGGGCGTAAAGGTTGCCAACCCCGGTCTGAAAGTGGCCTATGTCATGACCGACGGCGGGGCCCTGCCCCTGGCCTTCAGCCGGCTGGTCAGGCGCCTGAAAGAACGGGGGCTGCTGGCGGCCGCCATCACCGTGGGGCACGCTTTTGGGGGCGATCTGGAGGCGGTTAATCTTTACAGCGGGCTGTTGGCCGCCAAGGCCGTGGTCAGGGCCGACGCGGCGGTGGTGGCCGTGGGGCCCGGTCACGTGGGAACCAGCAGCGCCTGGGGTTTCAGCGGGCTGCAGCAAGGGGAGGCGGTGAATGCTGCCTGGGTATTGGGGGGGAGGCCGGTGGCCGTACCCCGGCTGAGCGGCGCCGACCCTCGCCCCCGCCACCTGGGCCTGAGCCATCACACCGTTACGGCCCTGGGAAGGGTGGCGCTGGCTCCGGCCCTGATCGCCCTGCCCGTGCTTCCCGCCTCGCTCAGGGACCGGGTGTACCGCCAGATCCGCGAAGCGGGATTGCCGGACCGGCACCGGGTGGTGTCGGTTGACGGCCGGCCGGCCCTGGATCTGCTGGAGGGGGAGGGCATCGGGACGGAGAGCATGGGAAGGACCCGGGAGCAGGACGAGGTCTTCTTTGCCGCCGGGGGCGCTGCCGGCATCCTGGCCGCCCGGCTGGTCGAGCCGAGGAACGAGCCGGAGGTTGCGGAAACTCCCGCTCCTGGTTAGGGCCATAGGCATGCCCCGGAGGGTGCGGCCTGACGTATCCCCACTTTCGAGTTAACTTGAGTTGACTGGCGGTACCGGGTGCTCGCCTGAGTACATTGGCAACTCGCC